>CAWVSR010000046.1:0-9174 GCA_963932865.1 uncultured Kordia sp.
TTATCATTATAAAAATGATATTCTAGATACGTGTAAGCATCTCTAGGTAATATTTTAATCCATTTTTTATGTTCTAAAAACCATTTAGAACGGATTGATGGAAATCCTTGTTTTAAAAACGCAGCAATAAATGGATGAACATGTAGAGCTACTTTTTTAGGGTCTTTACTCAGTATTCTGTCAAGCTCAGAGGTTATTTTTTGAATCAATACAATTGGAGCTTCTACTTCTGCTCCATTTTTGTCATTAGGATTTTTCTCTAATGTTTTGATTTTTACTTCTGGTCTTACTCGTTGTCTAGTTATCTGTATTAATCCAAATTTACTTGGGGGTAATATCTTATGTTTAGCTTTATCGCTAGCCATTTCATCTTTCAAATGCTGAAACAATTGTTTTCTGTTTTCAGGACTTGACATGTCAATAAAATCGACTACAATAATTCCTCCCATATCTCTAAGTCTTAATTGTCTTGCAACTTCTGTAGCTGCAATAATATTAACTTCTAGAGCTGTACCTTCTTGGTTTTTAGATTTATTAGATCTGTTTCCACTGTTTACATCAATAACATGTAAAGCTTCGGTATGTTCAATAACTAAATAGGTTCCTTTACTAGAGGAAACTGTTTTTCCAAACGCAGTTTTAATCTGACGTTCTACTCCATATTTTTCAAAAATGGGAACTTCTGATTTGTGAAAACTCACGATTGATTCTTTTTTCGGTGCAATACGTTGCACCGTTTCTTTAATTTCTCCATAAAGTTTGTTGTCATCAACATGGATAGCTGAAAATGAATCATTAAACAAGTCTCTTAAAATAGAAGATGTTTTGTTCATTTCGCTTAAAACCGTTGAAGGCACTTCTGCTTTGTGAAGTTTTTTGCACATTGCTGTCCACTTGGATAGCAAATTTTGCATGTCTTTGTCCAGTTCGGCTACTTTTTTGCCCTCCGCTACTGTACGAACGATAACACCAAAACCTTTTGGTTTAATGCTATGAACTAATTTCTTTAAACGACTCTTTTCGGCTTTATCTTCAATTTTTTGAGAGATAGAAACACGATCAGAAAACGGAACTAAAACTATAAATCGTCCAGCTATAGAAAGCTCAGAACTTAATCTTGGTCCTTTTGTAGAAATTGGTTCCTTTACAATTTGTACGAGAATTGATTGATTAGACTTTAATGCATCATTGATGCTTCCATTTTTATCAATTTCATTCTCAAACGGGAAATTTTTAAGATTAAAATCTTTTAATTTACCGGTGCTTACACTTTTTACGAATTTCAGTAAAGAAGGTATTTTTGGTCCTAAATCATGATAATGTAAAAAGCCATCTTTTTCATAGCCAACATTTACAAAAGCTGCATTAAGACCAGGCATAGTTTTTCTAATTTTTGCAAGAAAAATATCTCCTACATTAAATTGGTTTTCACTATTCTCTTCTTTGTGTAATTCGATTAATTTTCCATCATTTAATAAGGCAAAATCAACTTTTGAGGAACTGGATCTGATAATTAATTCTTTGTTCACTCTTTAATTAATTTAATCCATACCGTAATTAGTATAGATGGTTACATTTTTTAAATACCTAATTGTTATTAGCTATTTGTTTAAAAAAGAAAAAGTAGTTTATAAACTACTTTTTCTTGTGACGGTTAGCTCTTCTACGCTTTTTACGCTTGTGCGTTGCTACCTTATGTCTTTTTCTTTTCTTACCACTTGGCATAATTTGAAATTTTAATGATTAATAATTCGTTTTTATTTTACTTCTACATTAGTTTTAACTCCTTCTAAAAACACTTTAGCAGGTTTAAATGCAGGTATATTGTGTGCGGGTATTTTAATTGTAGTATTTTTTGAAATGTTTCTACCAGTTTTTTCAGCCCTTGTTTTAATAATAAAACTTCCAAAACCTCTTAAGTAAACATTATCACCACTTTCTAAAGAAGTCTTCACTTCATTCATAAAAGATTCAACAGTTGCTTGTACATCACCTTTTTCTATTCCTAACTTTTCTGAAATTATAGTTACGATATCTGCTTTTGTCATTTCTTATTAGTTTGTTAAATCCGTTTGTTAAAATTTAGGTGTGCAAATATACTAATTAATATTCCAAACAAGAATGCTAAATGATTAAAATTTAACCAGATAAAAAATTAATTTAGCCAAATATAAAATAAAATGCAAAAATTCTCTAAAACTCTAATATCATGGTACTTAAAAAATAAGCGTGATTTGCCTTGGCGTAATACGATTGACCCTTATAAAATATGGATGTCAGAAATTATGTTGCAACAAACGAAAGTTGCTCAAGGAATGCCTTATTATTTAAAATTTATTACTGCTTATCCTAAAGTTAGAGACTTAGCTGACGCTTCCGAAGATGAAGTTTTAAAACTTTGGCAAGGCTTAGGATATTATTCTCGAGCTAGAAATTTACATGCAACAGCAAAATATGTTGCCTACGAATTGAATGATGTTTTCCCTGATAATTATAAAGATTTGAAAAAGTTAAAAGGTGTAGGGGATTATACTGCTAGCGCAATAGCATCTATTTGTTTTAAAGAGCCAAAGGCTGTATTAGATGGTAATGTTTTTAGAGTTTTGTCTAGGTTATTTGGTTCTGATTTACCAATTAACTCTAGCGAAGGGATTAAGTTTTTTTCTAATTTATCTCAAGAACTAATTGATGTTACTGTTCCTGATATTCATAATCAAGCAATAATGGATTTTGGTGCAATTCATTGTAGTCCAAAAAAACCTCTTTGTGAATCATGTATTTTTAAAATAGATTGTATTGGGTTAAAGAACAATATTGTAGATAAATTACCAATAAAGCTCAAGAAATTGAAAGTTAAAAAACGTTATTTCAATTATATTGTTCCCGTTGAGAATAATCAATATACTATTTTAAATAAAAGATTAAATAAAGGTATTTGGGCTAACTTATATGAGTTTCCTTTATTAGAATCCTCTTCTACTATTGAATTTAACGAAATATATAATTTAGTTAATAATTTAAATATTGCTGAGGGAGATTTTGAGTTAAGTTTATATAATGAAAAAGAAATAGTTCATAAACTGTCACATCAACATATACATACTAGATTTTGGATTTTTAGTGGTAATAAGATTTCGAAACCAAAAATTCTTGTTTCAGATATTGAAAATTTTCCTGTACCAGTTTTAATTGCAAATTTTATTAATGATTTCTCATTTTAAATGAATTAATTTTTTAGTATTTTTGAAATTAAAGATATTAGAATATGAGCACATTAAATAAAGTTATGCTAATTGGAAATTTAGGAGATGATGTAAAAATGCATTATTTTGATGGAGGAAACTGTGTTGGTAGGTTTCCAATAGCTACTAGTGAATCATATACGAGTAAACAAACAGGTGAGCGTATTACAAATACTGAATGGCATAATATAGTGGTTAGAAATAAAGCAGCTGAAGTTTGTGAGAAATATCTTAAAAAAGGAGATAAAATTTATGTTGAAGGTAGAATAAAGTCAAGACAATGGCAGTCTGAGGATGGTAATACCAGATATTCTACAGAAATCCAAGTCCAAGATTTTACATTTTTAACTCCAAAGTCTGATGGAGCAACACAGCAGCAGTCGTCAAATAATAGTCAGGTGTCTAATAATTCAAATGATGTAAAACATGATGTTAAAAATGATAATGATGATTTGCCATTTTAATTTTTAACTTCAAAACTAATTGTGTTGTATCCCAATATTTCTGTTTTTTTATTATTTTTCAATACTAGTTCATTAATTAGCATACTATCATTAGTTGTATTATTGCTTTTCTCAGCTTTGATTTCTGGTTCAGAAGTTGCTTTTTTCTCGTTAACACAATCTCAATTAAATGCAGATAAAAAGTCTTTTACGAATAGAAAGTTAGTGGCTAAATTACTATCTAATCCTAAACGATTGTTAGCCACTATATTAGTGGCTAACAACTTCATAAACATAGCAATTGTTCTTTTGTTTGCATCTTTGAGTAGTATATTTTTTAAGGACTTCTCTACTCAAGTAAAGTTTATAATAGAAGTAATTATTGTTACTTTTTTAATTTTATTATTTGGAGAAATATTACCTAAAGTCTATGCAAGTAGAAATAATGAAAAGTTTTCTAGCTTCATGGCAAAGCCAATAAGAGTAATGCAAAACCTACTTAGTATCTTTAGTTATCCTATGCAGGTTGGAACTACTTTCTTAGAAAAAAAAATATCAAAAACTAAATCAGAAATTAGTATAAGTAAGTTGTCACAAGCTTTAGAATTAGCATCTGACGAAGCTACTACAGATGAGGAGCAAAAAATCCTCAGAGGTATAGTTTCTTTTGGGAATACTGATACAAAGCAGGTAATGCAATCTAGAATGGATATCTTTTCGTTAGATATTGAAACTTCTTTTTCTGAAATCATAAAACAG
Organism: uncultured Kordia sp.; assembly: GCA_963932865.1. Classification (GTDB taxonomy): domain Bacteria; phylum Bacteroidota; class Bacteroidia; order Flavobacteriales; family Flavobacteriaceae. The sequence continues at coordinate 4,445 of CAWVSR010000046.1, forward strand.
ATAACCAAAGCCGGATATTCTAGAATACCCATTTTTGAAGAAAGTTTAGATAATATTTCAGGAGTTTTATATGTAAAGGATTTATTGCCTTATTTAGATAAAAAAGATGTAAAATGGCAAGAATTAGTTAGGGAACCTTTTTTTGTTCCAGAAAATAAAAAGTTAGATGATTTGTTAAAGGAGTTTCAGGATAAGAAAGTTCATTTGGCAATAGTTGTTGATGAGTATGGAGGTACTTCTGGTGTGGTTTCCCTAGAAGATATTGTTGAAGAAATTATTGGAGAAATCAATGATGAGTTTGATGATGAAAGCTTAATTTATTCAAAATTAGATGAGTATAATTATGTTTTTGATGGTAAAACATCTTTAAAGGATATTTATAGAGTTATTAATTTAGATTTTGAATTATTTGAGAATAATAAAGGAGAAGCAGAGACAATCGCAGGGTTTGTTTTAGAAATTTCAGGTTCTTTTCCAAAAAAGCATGAAAATATAAAATTTCATGGCTATACTTTTTACATTGAATCATTAGATAATAAACGAATCAAACAGCTAAAGATTTCTTTACCAAAATAACTACTTCTAAATTAATGCTTATTGTAATGATTATGAAAAGTTACAGCTAGTTTATTAAAAACAGAATAAGTTGTTAAAATCTACTTATTTTTGCATAATTGATACAATTGATGTAATGGCAAGAGATGAGAAATTAAAAGAGCGTTGGGATAATTTAGTTAAATTATTATCTGATCAGTTTGCTGACGGTGATCCGCTAGATTTGGATAGTATTATTTATTTAATCGGTGTTCAGGAACTAGGTCAGTTGAAAAGAAAGTTTAAAAAAGATGACAAAGTTAATTTAATCCATATTGCTATATGTAGGCTATTAGAGCCTTATGGGTACTATGAATTTGAATTTTTTGATGATGATGGATGGCCACATTATAAAACAATTGAAGCTCTACCAATTCTAAAGGCAGGAGAACAGACTGTTTTGATGAAAGAAGCGGTAGTTGGATATTTTTTAGAAAAAGAAGTAATAGCATAAATAATTTTTAATTGTAAATTTGCAGCTTGCAAAAAAAAGAGCCATGATAGATAAGATTAAAGAAATTATTGAAGAAGCTGAAGGGTTTAAAGCGCAAACAAAAGAAGAAGTTGAAGCTTTTAGAGTGAAGTATCTTGGTAAAAAAGGTGTGTTAAACGATTTTCTTGCGGAATTTAAAAATGTAGCTAATGATCAAAAAAAAGAATTTGGTCAAGCTGTAAATAAGTTAAAAACAACTGCTAAAGAAAAGGTTGAAGCGTTAAAAGAAGAATTAAATTCTAAGGAAGACGATAAAGGAATTTTTGGGGATTTATCTCGTCCTGCAGAACCTATTCCAATAGGTTCAAGGCATCCGGTTTCTTTGGTTAAAAATCAAATTATAGATATTTTTTCGAACATAGGGTTTAATGTTTCTGAAGGTCCAGAAATTGAAGACGATTGGCACAACTTTACAGCATTAAATTTGCCTGAATATCACCCAGCAAGAGACATGCAGGATACTTTTTTTATTCAAACAAACCCGGATGTATTACTAAGAACTCATACGAGTTCTGTTCAGGTTCGATATATGGAAGATAATAAGCCTCCAATTAGAACAATTTCTCCAGGTAGAGTTTTTAGAAATGAAGCTATTTCTTCAAGATCTCATTGTATATTTCATCAAGTAGAAGGATTGTATATTGATAAGGATGTTTCTTTTGCAGATTTAAAACAGACTTTACTTTATTTTACAAAAGAAATGTTTGGGAAGTCAAAAATACGTTTGCGTCCTTCTTATTTTCCTTTTACAGAGCCAAGTGCTGAGGTGGATATTTATTGGGGTTTAAAGACAGAGACAGACCATAGAATAACTAAAGGAACAGGTTGGTTAGAGATAGGAGGATGTGGAATGGTAGATCCAAATGTACTCATCAACTGTGGTATTGATCCTAAAGAGTATTCAGGGTTTGCATTTGGTGTAGGAATTGAGCGAATTACAATGTTATTGCATCAAATAGGGGATATAAGAATGTTTTATGAAAATGATGTTCGTTTCCTAGATCAATTTAAATCGTCTTTTTAAGTAGTAAATTAAAAACAATCAGTTTGATTAAACATTTAGTACGCTTATCGTCTCTTTTAACAGTTTTGATTCTATTTTCATGTAATCAAGATGTCATTCCTAAGCCTAAGGCTGTCTTGAAATTAGAGTATCCTAAAGCGCGATATAAAGCGTACTTATCTGATTGTCCTTTTTCTTTTGATTCTAATAGTTCAGCAGAAGTTGAAAAACCAAAAGGGAAAGCTAATTATTGTGGGATTAATTTAAGTTATTCAGGGTTAAAAGGGAAAATACATATTACATATCAAGCTGTTGATGATAATTTATTAACAGAATTAATAAAAGATGCTCAAAACTTAACACAAGAACATACAAAAGTAGCAGAAGGAATTAAGCCGTCTCAGTTTGAGAACATAAAACATAATACATATGGAATGGTTTATGAAGTAGAGGGAGATGCTGCTACTCCTGTTCAATTTTATGTAACAGATAATAAAAAACATTTTTTAAGAGGTGCGGTCTATTTTAGTGTTAAACCAAATTATGATTCTATTCTGCCAGCAGCGCACTATTTGAAAAAAGATGTTTTAGTGCTTATGGAAAGTTTAAAGTGGAAGGATTAATTTGTAATATAAATCCCTGAAAGCACCTTTAAAACCCTAGGGAGTATTTGTCCTATATCTTTTGTAACTTTACAAAAAAGATTAATATTATGACGGGATATTATATTATAGCTGGAGTAATTGCGTTACTTAGTTCTTTGGTAAGTAATCGATTGCAGAGTAAATTTAAAAAATACTCACAACTTCATTTGAAAAACGGAATGTCTGGTTCTGAAATAGCAGAGAAGATGCTAAAAGATCACGGTATTTTTGATGTAAAAGTAATTTCAACGCCGGGTCAGTTAACAGATCATTACAATCCTAGAAATAAAACTGTAAATTTAAGTGAGTCTGTTTACAACCAACGTAATGCATCTGCAGCAGCAGTTGCTGCTCATGAATGTGGTCATGCAGTGCAACATGCAACAGCTTATTCATGGTTAACAATGAGATCAAAAATAGTTCCTATTGTTAATGTGGCTTCAGGCTTATCGCAATGGGTTATTATAGGAGGTTTTGCATTATCTTTTGCTTCTGTACTCGGTCAAGTATTAATGCTTGTGGGAATTGTTCTTTACGGAATTATGGCACTATTTAGTATTGTTACGTTGCCAGTTGAGTATGATGCAAGTAATAGAGCGTTGGCTTGGCTTGATAATAAAAACATGTTGACTAGAGAAGAGCATGCTGGTGCAAAAGATGCTTTAAAATGGGCTGCAAGAACTTATTTAGTTGCTGCTATTGGGGCGTTATCAACATTAATGTATTTCATTAGTAGATATTTATCTAGTAACAGATAGTTTTTTGTTGTAAAATGTAATTTATCAAACAAGAAAGTTCATGAAATTAAATTGATATAAATGCGACCTAACAGGTCGCATTTATTATGTAAATTTGAAATATGGAACAATTTAAACTTTATTTTGAGTTAGGTTTAACTCATGTGCTAGACATCAACGGTTATGATCATGTATTATTCTTAGTTGTTTTGGCAGCACCATATTTATTTTCAAGTTGGAAAAAAATATTGTTTTTAGTAACTGTTTTTACGATTGGGCATTCGATTTCTCTTGTGCTGTCAAGCTATAATGTTGTTTCTGTAAATAGTAAGCTGGTTGAGTTTATAATTCCAGTAACAATTGCTTTTACGGCCATTTTTAATATTATTACTTCTGGGAAAAGAATTTATAATTCAAAAATAAGCTTGATATTTTTAATAACATTGCTCTTTGGAGTTATTCATGGTTTAGGTTTTTCTAATTATTTTAAAATGATTGTAGGGAATACGGATTATAAATTTATACCTATGATAGAATTTGCTTTAGGGGTTGAATTTGCTCAAATAATTATAGTTATAGTGGTTTTATTTTTGAGTACATTCGCTCAGAAGATATTAAATATATCAAAAAAATATTGGGTTTTGATTTTGTCATCAATTACTTTGGGATTAGTGATTCCAATGTTGTTATCTAGATGGATTTAACGAAATCTTACACAAGTTCGATTTATTAATTATTATTTTAGTAAAAAAAATATAATGTCAGAGAATAAACAATTGCGTTATGATAATGCTTATTTAAAGATGGCGACAGAATGGGGTAAGTTATCTCATTGTACTCGAAAAAAAGTAGGTGCTATCATTGTAAAAGATAGAATGATTATATCAGATGGCTATAATGGTTCTCCAACTGGTTTTGATAATTTTTGCGAAGATGAAGAAGGGTATACTAAGTGGTATGTACTTCATGCAGAAGCTAATGCAATACTAAAAGTAGCGGCTTCAACTCAATCTTGTGAGGGAGCGACTTTGTATGTAACACTTTCGCCGTGTAAAGAATGTAGTAAATTAATTCATCAAGCAGGAATTAAAAGAGTTGTTTATTTAGATAGGTATAAAGATGATTCAGGAATTATATTTTTGGAAAAAGCAGGTGTAGAAGTGTTGCATTTAAAAGGATAAATTAAAAAAGCAGAACTTATTTAAAAAAAAAACGGTTTTAATGACTTACAAAAAGAAATATTTACCTTTAATAATCGG
>CAWVSR010000047.1:0-9078 GCA_963932865.1 uncultured Kordia sp.
ATTGCTAGTTGTATTGATTTTAGTATTTGTATTTAAAAAGCAATAAAAAGATAGATTCTTAAAGCGTAAATTTATTTAATTATTAAAAAAAAAATGTAACTTAGTATAACTCCAAGAATTAATAAAAAACATTTATCTATGCTTATAAAAGTTTATGGAAGTGCATTTTTTGGAGTTGAAGCTACTACAATTACAATAGAAGTGAATATTGTAAAGGGTATAGGTTATCATCTGGTAGGATTGCCAGACAATGCAATAAAAGAAAGTAATTACCGTATTGCTGCTGCACTTCAAAACAATCAGTTTAAAATACCTGGGAAAAGAATAACAATTAATATGGCTCCTGCAGATTTACGTAAAGAGGGTAGTGCTTACGATTTACCAATAGCTATGGGTATTCTTGCTGCATCAGGTCAAATTAAATCAGAAAATATAGATAAATATTTAATTATGGGTGAGCTTTCGTTAGATGGAAGTTTGCAGCCTATTAGAGGAGCTTTACCAATTGCAATCAAAGCAAGAGAAGAAGGTTTTAAAGGGTTTATCTTACCTAAACACAATGTAAAAGAGGCTGCGATAGTTAATGAATTAGAAGTTTATGGAGTTGAAAATATATTAGAAGTCATAGAGTTTTTTGATAAAGGACATGCTTTAAAACAAACAATCATTGATACTAGAAAAGAGTTTGGAAAAGCATTAGATTTTCCAGAGTTTGATTTCTCAGATGTTAAAGGCCAAGAATCAATAAAACGATGCATGGAAATTGCCGCTGCAGGTGGACATAATATTATATTAATAGGTCCTCCCGGTGCAGGTAAAACGATGTTAGCAAAACGATTACCATCAATACTACCTCCAATGTCTCTGCAAGAAGCATTAGAGACTACTAAGATTCATAGTGTAGTTGGAAAAGCTAAGGATACCGGCTTAATGACCCAACGTCCGTTTCGAAGTCCACATCATACTATTTCAAATGTGGCTTTAGTAGGAGGAGGGAGCTATCCGCAGCCTGGTGAAATATCCTTATCACATAACGGAGTTTTATTTCTTGATGAGCTACCAGAGTTTAAAAGAGAAGTTTTGGAAGTGATGAGACAGCCCTTGGAGGACAGAGAAGTTACCATTTCTAGAGCAAAGTTTACAGTTACATATCCTAGCAGTTTTATGTTAGTAGCAAGCATGAACCCAAGTCCGAGTGGTTATTTTAATGATGGAAACTCACCTGTTACTTCATCACCAGCAGAGATGCAACGTTATTTAAGTAAGGTTTCAGGACCATTATTAGACCGAATAGATATTCATATTGAAGTAACACCTGTTCCTTTTGAAAAATTATCTGATAAAAGAAAAGCAGAGTCTTCAGTTGTTATTAGAGATAGGGTAACTCAAGCTAGGAATATTCAAACGGAACGATTTAAAAAATCAAACGGGGTACACTATAATGCACAAATGAATGTAAATCAAATACGAATTTATTGTGTTTTAGATGATGCTTCTAGTGCATTATTAAAAAATGCTATGCAACAATTAAATTTATCAGCTAGAGCCTATGACAGAATTTTAAAAGTTTCTAGAACAATTGCTGATTTGCAAGGTAACCAACATATAAATAAGGATCATATTGCAGAGGCGATACAATATAGAAGTCTTGACAGAGAGGGATGGCTAGGGTAAATAAGTTTATTTTTAGAGTGTAAATCTAAAATTAAAGACAATCTTTCCAAATCTGATCTTTTGGTAGTGGTGCAGTAATTTTAAGAAGTTCTTTCTTTACTGGGTGAATAAATTCTATGTGTCTTGCGTGTAAATGAATACCACCATCTTTATTACTTCGTTTTGCTCCGTATTTTAAATCTCCTTTTATGTGACAATTAATTGTAGTTAATTGACATCTTATTTGATGGTGTCTGCCAGTTTCTAAATTGATTTCTAGTAAATTATAGTTGTCTAGTTTTTTTAATAACTCATAATGTAGGATTGCTTTCTTAGCTCCCTCAGTTTCTTGTTTAAAAGCAGTAGATTTATTGTTTTTCGGATTTTTCTTTAACCAATGAATTAACGTGTCTTTTTGTTTTGGTGGTGTGTTTTTAACAACAGACCAGTATGTTTTTTTGGCAGTTTTATCAGCAAATAATTTATTAAGTCTAGGCAGTGCTTTAGATGTTTTTGCAAAAACTACAACACCAGTAGTAGGTCTGTCTAAACGATGAACTACCCCTAAAAAAACATTCCCTTCTTTAGTGTATTTATCTTTAAGATATTCTTTAACAATATCTGGCAATGGTTTATCTCCAGTTTTATCACCTTGAACTAAATCACCAGCACGTTTATTAATGATGATGATGTGATTGTCTTCAAATAATACTTGAAGATTATTTTTAGTACTTACTAACTTGGTATTTTGATTATTTGTGCTGATAGTAAAAATATTAAATCTTAGTATTGTTCCTCACTATTAGGAAAGTCAACAGACTTTACATCTTTACAATATTGCCCTATTGCATCTGTCATCTCTTCATATAAATTCATGTAGCGTCTTAAAAATCGTGGGTTAAATTCATGAGTCATTCCAACCATGTCATGTGTTACCAATACTTGGCCATCAACTCCATTACCGGCACCTATACCTATTACTGGTATATTTAAGCTATCTGCTACCTCTTTAGCTAATTTGGCAGGGACCTTTTCTAACACTAATGCAAAACATCCTATTTTCTCTAACATTAAAGCATCTTTTTTTAATTTAGCTGCCTCTTCTTCTTCTTTAGCTCTAACAGTATATGTTCCGAACTTATATATAGATTGAGGTGTTAAACCTAGATGCCCCATTACTGGTATACCCGCGTTTAAAATTCGCTTTACAGAATCTTTTATTTCATTTCCTCCTTCTAGTTTTACAGCATGACCACCTGACTCTTTCATGATCTTTATGGAGGAACGTAAAGCTTCTTTAGGATCAGATTGGTAACTTCCAAAAGGTAAATCAACAACAATTAAAGCTCTTTTTGCAGCACGAACTACAGAAGAAGCATGATAAATCATTTGATCTAGCGTAATTGGCAATGTTGTTTCATGACCGGCCATTACATTTGACGCAGAATCACCTACTAATATAACATCAGTTCCTGCTCCATCTACTATTTTTGCCATTGTATAATCATATGATGTAAGCATGGAAATTTTTTCTCCATTTTGTTTCATATCAATTAAAGACTTAACAGTAACTCTTTTGTATTCTTTCTTTGCTGTAGACATTTTTGTTAAATTTATTACTGCTAAATTAGTAATTTAGTTTAGTAATTACTTCATATCTCTATTAAAAGAATGAATGAAGCCAATTAAAAACTAGTTGTATATGTTTAATTGATTAATTTTGAGATAAACATCACAACAAATGAAATTTTATATTATTATCACTTTTTTATTTTCAGGATTTGTTTTTTCTCAAACTGATCAAGAATATAAGGTTAAATATGCAATAGATACTTTTTTTGAAGGTTTACATCAATCAGATTCTTTAAAAATGAAATCAGTAATGCATTTATCAATGACGTTACAAAGTATTCAACCAAATGATAGAGGGGAAGTCACGTTATTAAATCAAAACATACCTAGTTTTTTAAAATTAGTAACTCAATTTGCCAAAGCTAGAAACTGGGAAGAAGAATTACAATCTTATGTTTTTAATATTGATGGCAATTTAGCCCAAGTATGGTGTCCTTATAAATTTTATTTAAACGGAATGTTAAGTCATTGTGGTGCAAATTCCATTCAATTATTTTACGAGAATAAAGAATGGAAGATAGTTTCGATTTTAGATACAAGACGTAAAAACTGTGATGAATAATATATTAATTAACAATCTGCCATATTAACAGAAATAGCTAAACCTCCTTCAGATGTCTCTTTATATTTTAAACTCATGTCTTTAGCAGTTTCCCACATAGTTTCAATGACTTTGTCCAACGGCACTTTAACATGTGCTGGATCTCTATCTAGAGCCATTTCAGAAGCATTAATAGCTTTTATAGCTCCCATTGAATTTCGTTCTATACATGGTATTTGCACTAGTCCACCAATAGGATCACATGTTAACCCCAAGTGATGTTCCATAGCAATTTCTGCAGCTATTAAAACTTGTGCAGGTGTACCACCCAATAATTCGCATAAAGCTGCTGCTGCCATTGCAGAGGATACACCTATTTCTGCTTGACATCCTCCCATAGCGGCTGATATAGTTGCGTTCTTTTTAAATAAACTCCCTATTTCACCAGCTACCAATAAAAATTGTTTTATATGTTTAAAATCAGCATCATGATTTTCTATGGTTAAATAATACATCAATACTGATGGTATTACACCTGCACTTCCATTAGTGGGAGCAGTAACAATTCTTCCTAAAGCTGCATTTACTTCATTTACAGCAAGTGCAAAACAATCTACCCATTTTAATATTTCTCTGAATTTCACTTCCGTTTTACGAATACTTTGCATCCAATTTTCAGGAGTATCATAATCAAAATTTTTCTTTAGTTTTTTGTGTAAATCAAAAGCTCTCCTTCGAACATTCAATCCGCCTGGTAAAAAGCCTTCTGAGTGGCAACCTATATAGATACATTCTTGCATAGTTTGCCATAAACGAAGTAATTCACGATCAATTTCTTTATTTGAACGTGTTATTTTTTCGTTTTCTAAAACAATTTCAGAAATAATTTTCCCCTCTTGAGTACAATAGTCTAGTAACTCTTTTGCTTGTTGTACAGGAAAAGGGTATTCTTCTTTTTTAATATTATCGTTTTTATCGGAGTCTTCTTCTTTTGATATAAAACCACCACCAATAGAATAAAATGTAGATTTTATGTGATTACCACTAAGTGTAACTCCTGTAAATATAAGTCCGTTAGGATGAAATGGAAGAAATTCTTTATTGAACTTTACTTGATTCGTATTAAATACAATAGCTCGTTCACCATTAAAGTCTAAAGTATTTGTTTCTTTAATATTATCAATGATTCCTTGAATATTCTCAATAGGTACATATTCAGGGTCCGCACCACTTAAGCCCAATAAAACTGCTAAGTCAGTAGCATGTCCTTTACCTGTTAATGACAATGATCCATATAAATCTACACTAATAGAAATAATTTGATTGAATTTATTAGCTGCTTTTAACTCATTGATCCACCTTTCTGCTGCACGCCAAGGCCCTAGGGTGTGAGAACTCGAAGGACCTACACCAATTTTCAACATGTCAAAAACACTAATTCTTTCCATTTATATTATTTGTATTTATTAAAGGTAGCAAATATATATTTTTGAATTCAATAATAAACACGCTTTTATATAGACATTTTATAAAGTAATACTACCTGAAAAAATAGAATTAATAAAGTATGTTAAAACTTTATGTTATTGTATATTAAAATGTTGTGTATTTAATGTTACTATTAAGCAACTATTATTTATTACTGACAGCATGTCATATTATTAGTCTTGGCATACAAATTGACTATTAGCTAATCGTAAAATTTAAACGAATACATAATTTAATATAATAAAGATGAGTAAAATAATTGGAATCGATTTAGGTACAACAAACTCTTGTGTTTCTGTAATGGAAGGTAATGAGCCAGTAGTAATACCTAATGCAGAAGGGAAAAGAACAACTCCGTCTGTAATTGCTTTTGTAGAAGGTGGAGAGATTAAAGTTGGAGATCCTGCGAAAAGACAAGCGGTAACAAACCCAACAAAAACTGTTGCTTCTATTAAACGTTTTATGGGAAATAAATTCTCTGAATGTGCTACAGAAGTTAGTAGAACACCTTACAGTGTTGTAAAAGGAGATAATGATACTCCACGTGTTGATATAGACGGACGTTTATATTCTCCACAAGAATTATCAGCAATGACACTTCAGAAAATGAAGAAAACTGCTGAAGATTATTTAGGTACAGATGTTACTAGAGCTGTAATTACAGTTCCTGCATATTTTAATGATGCACAACGTCAGGCAACTAAAGAAGCTGGTGAAATTGCTGGTTTAAAAGTTGAAAGAATAATCAATGAGCCTACTGCAGCAGCTTTAGCTTATGGTTTAGATAAAGCTGATGAAGATAAGAAAATTGTTGTTTATGATTTAGGAGGAGGAACATTTGATGTTTCTATACTTGAATTAGGAGACGGTGTTTTTGAAGTATTGGCTACTAACGGTGATACTCACTTAGGTGGAGATGACTTTGATCAAGTATTAATTGATTGGATGGCTAATGAATTTAAAGCTGAAAACTCAATGGATTTAACTAAAGATCCAATGGCTTTACAACGTTTAAAAGAAGCTGCTGAAAAAGCAAAGATAGAATTATCTGCATCTACTCAAACAGAAATCAACTTGCCATATATTACTGCAGATGCTTCAGGACCTAAGCATTTAGTAAAAACATTAACTAGAGCTAAATTTGAGCAATTATGTGATGATTTAGTAAAACGTTCAATGTTACCATGTGAAAAAGCATTAAACGATGCTGGAATTTCTAAATCTGATATTGATGAAGTAATTTTAGTAGGAGGATCTACTCGTATTCCTAGAATACAAGAAGAGGTTGAAAAGTTTTTCGGTAAAAAACCATCTAAAGGAGTTAATCCAGATGAGGTTGTTGCTGTAGGTGCTGCCATTCAAGGTGGTGTATTAACAGGGGATGTTAAAGATGTATTATTATTAGATGTTACTCCTTTAGCATTAGGAATTGAAACTATGGGAGGTGTAATGACTTCATTAATTGAGTCTAACACAACTATTCCTACAAAGAAATCTCAAGTATTCTCTACAGCGGCAGACAATCAGCCATCTGTTGAGATTCATGTAATTCAAGGAGAGCGTCCAATGGCCGCTGACAATAAAACAATCGGTCGTTTCCATTTAGATGGATTACCTCCAGCACAAAGAGGAGTTCCTCAAATTGAAGTAACTTTTGATATCGATGCAAACGGAATAATTAAAGTTTCTGCAACAGATAAAGCTACGAACAAATCTCAAGATATTCGTATAGAAGCATCTTCAGGTTTAACAGAAGAGGAAATTCAAAAAATGAAGCAAGAAGCTGAAGCAAATGCTGAAGCAGATAAAGCTAAGAAAGAAGAAGTAGAAAAGTTAAATGAAGCTGACGGAATGATTTTCCAAACAGAAAAGCAATTAGCTGAATTTGGAGAGAAATTATCTGATGATAAGAAAGCTCCTATCGAAGCTGCTTTAACGGAATTAAAAGCTGCTTACGAAACTAAAGATTTAGCAACAATTCAACCAGCGTTAGACAAAATTAACGAAGCTTGGAAAGTAGCGTCTGAAGAAATGTATAAAGCACAAGCTGAAGGTGGAGCTGGAGCTCCTGGAGCAGAGTCTCAAGCAGAACCTGCAAATGAAACAGAAGATGTTCAAGATGTAGATTTTGAAGAAGTAAAATAATAATTTATTTCACAAAAAAAACGCGACCAATTGGTCGCGTTTTTTTTTGAATGAAGTGTAATATTAAAATTTATTTAAAGGTTTTTCATAATTTCTTCTTACATAATCTAAAGTATACTTCAATAACTCTCCCATATTATCACTTTTTTTGAAATTAATATCTGAAGTTACTTTATAGGCTTGGTTTTTTAATAAAGAAATGTTTTTTTCTATTGAAATAGTATCATTTTTCATACAATTTAATAACTCTTCAATTCTAACTTCATAACTCAAAAAACGTTTTGCAACCATAGAACGTTCTTCTATTTTATATTGATGAACAGATGATTTTTGAAGTTTTTCTTGAACTAGCTTGACCATTTTATAATTTTCTTTAAAAAATTGCGGGAGATATACTTTTAATTTTCCTTCATAACATTGTTGATCAAAATCAATAGCACGAATATTATAAACCACTTGATCAAAATCATGTATTGGTATAATAACATAATTATAAGAACGCATGTCACCTAAATATCTTACCATTGCACGTTCATTAAACTTTACAAACTCTTTAGCAATTTGTGCTTTTTCAGATTCACTACATTTAGGTAACATACTTTTAATAAATACATCTCCTGCAATACCTGCAATATGTTCTTCAATTAAAGTGTCTTGATAAATTAAAAAATTAAGGTTGTATGGGGAAAGCATATGTTCTAGTTCTAAACCGTAAACACGCGAAGCATCATTTTTTTTAACATAGAAGTAGATAAAGTTATCATTCAATATATTTCTAACTTTTACTCTAAACGGTTTAGAGTTTCCAAACGTACAGTAATCTACTGCGTCAATATTAAGGTATTGTATTACATCTTCATTACCATCAGAATATAAAATAGTATATACTTTTTTTAAACTCAAGTCAATTTCTGCTCTTTCTGAATCAGTATAGTAAACTCTAATCCATAAAGTGTCTTCATCATTTTTGTCATAAACTACTACAGATCCTGCAAACCTAAGTAAATCATTATAAAAAATAGGTATTTTACTAGTTCTACTATATTCATTAAGATACTTGTTAAGTAATTCTGTAATTGGAAACGCAGGTTTCTTTTTTGACATTAATTTTTTATTCATAGACACCTTTTTATCAAAGCTACATAAATTTAATTTTATTATTTTCAATTTTAAGTAAACATATGTCGTAGATGATTTTATAAATATTTTAAATATTTAGTTAAAAATAGAATGATTATTTTTTGATTTAAATTTAGAATATTTCTAAAACTCACTTGAAATGAGATATATTAATTATGTAGAAGTACTTTTCCTGTTGTAATATTCTTTTATAATTAGTAAAAAGTAATTATAGTTAGCAAAAACTAAGGTGTTTTTTTAGATACGTTTTTGTGTTTTCGTTATCTTTTTTTTGAATAAATTTAAGTGAGGCTATTCCAACAAATAACCTTTCAGATCGTTATAAGTTTTTATTTTAGTCACCCCTTTATTTTTTCCTATTACCGATTGAATTTGTTTAGGTAATATTTGTTTTTGTTTAATGATATCTTTATCAATACTTAAAAATTTTGTTAGGTGTGCTGTTTTTAAATATACACAAACCTTAGGATTTAAAACCA
>CAWVSR010000048.1:0-8978 GCA_963932865.1 uncultured Kordia sp.
ATTTAACGGAGCTAGGCCAATTATAAAAAAATTATTACCAATTACATAGTAAAATAAAATCTTCAAAAGGTTTTAATATCATATATTACGTGATTATGTTTTAAAAAAATCTGATAGAATACTATTATTAAAAGATGTTACATTAAACTCAATTATTTATAAAATTAATTGAGTTGGGGTATCTAAAAAACAACCTCTGTTTAAAATTTAATAAATATTTAATACCATTCATAATAATATTAATTATTAAAACTAGTAGTATAAAAAAATAGAAGATATTTGTGTTTCGTAATTAAATTATTTAATGATATGAATCAAAAAGCTTTTATCAATATCAAACAACTCCTTCAAGTTGAAACTACTTTTTTAAAACTAAAAGTTTCAGGAAGTGATATGAAAAAACTTCCCTTGATAAACGATGCATTTCTAATCGTTAAAAACGATGAAATTATTGACTTTGGAAAAATGAAGGATTTTATTACAGATTCATCTTTTGAAGTTATTGATTGTTCCGGGCAACTAATTTTACCTACTTGGTACGATAGCCATACACATATAGTATATGCAGGAAACCGAGAACAAGAATTTGTTGATAGAATAAATGGTTTATCTTATAAAGAAATTGCTGATAACGGGGGTGGAATTTTAAATTCTGCTGCAAAATTACAAGCAATTTCTGAAGCAGAATTGTATAAACAATCATCAAAAAGAATTGATGAGATTATAAGTTTAGGAACTGGTGGTGCTGAAATTAAATCTGGTTATGGATTAACAGTTTCCGCAGAGATAAAAATGCTACGAGTTATTAAAAAGTTAAAAGAAAACTACACGATTCCTATCAAAGCTACTTTTTTAGGCGCGCATGCAGTTCCTGCAGAATACAATAATAATAAAGATGGGTATTTAGATTTAATTATTAATGAAATGCTACCACTTGTAGCAAAAGAAAACTTGGCAGAGTATATTGATATATTCTGTGAGACAGGATATTTTACAGTTTCAGATACAGAACGAATATTAGCAGCTGGTAAACAATTTGGTTTAATACCAAAAACACATGTAAACCAATTTACATCTATTGGAGGTATTCAAAAAAGTATTGAATATAATGCGCTTACTGTAGATCATTTAGAATTGGTTAGTGAAGACGATTTAGAAGCTTTAAAAAACTCTGAAACAATGCCTGTAGCACTACCATCGTGTTCTTATTTTTTATCTATTCCCTACACACCCGCTAGAAAATTAATTGATAATGGCTTGGCTTTAGCTTTAGCTACAGATTATAATCCAGGTTCTACTCCATCTGGAAATATGAATTTTGTTGTTAGTACAGCATGTATAAAAATGAAGATGACTCCTGAAGAAGCTATTAATGCCGCAACTTTAAATGGTGCTTATGCAATGGGTATTTCTAAAACTCACGGAAGTATTGCTAAAGGAAAAAAAGCAAACCTCATTATTACAAAACCTATTAATTCGTTTAATGTTTTACCTTATTCATTTGGGTCGAACAATATTGATGCCGTATATATTAACGGAGAAATTTTTAAATCATAAAAAAACTTAAATGCATTCTAAAAACATCCATAATACACCGTACAATTTTAAAGAATTAGCTGCTGCTAATCCTAAATTAATTCCTTTTGTAATCATCAATTCTCAAAAAATTGCATCTATTGATTTTTCTGACAATAAAGCTGTATTAGAATTGAACAAAGCAATCCTAATACATAATTATGGCTTAAATGATTGGAGTATACCAAATGGATACTTGTGCCCTCCTATTCCTGGTCGAGCAGACTATATTCATCATATAGCGGATTTTTTAAAGGACAATAAAATATCTAAAAAAATTAAAGGTCTAGATATTGGAGTTGGAGCAAATTGTATATACCCTATACTAGGAAGTAGAATTTACAACTGGGAAATGGTTGGAGCAGATATAAATGAAGTTGCCATAATTTCCGCTACTAAAAATATTAATGCAACACCAGATTTAAAAGAAACTATTGATATTAGGCACCAAATAGATAATGCTAATATTTTTAAAGGTGTAATAAAAGAAGATGAATATTATCAATTCACAATGTGTAATCCACCCTTTCATGCATCTGAAAAGGAAGCTAATATAGGAACTAAAAGAAAACTACAGAACCTAGGATTGCCCACAAATTCTAAATTAAATTTTGGAGGACAAGCGAATGAGTTGTGGTGTAACGGTGGTGAAGCATTGTTTATAAAAAGAATGATAAAACAAAGTTTTGATTTTAGAAACCAAGTAAATTGGTTTACTTGTTTGGTTTCTAAAAAAGATAACTTACGTAAAATATACAAGCAATTAAATAAACTAAACGCCACTTACAAAACAATACAAATGAATCAAGGTAATAAGCAAAGTAGATTTGTTGCTTGGAAATTTGAAAAATAACATATGAGCTTAAAAACTATCAATATAGGTGTTTTAGCACATGTAGATGCCGGAAAAACTACACTTACAGAGCATTTTATGTTCAATGCTGGTGTTATTAGAACAATTGGTAGTGTTGATAAAGGATCCGCTAGTACTGATAGTTTAGCGCTAGAAAAAGAACGAGGTATTTCAATAAAAGCAGCAACAACCTCTTTTGAATGGAAAAACACAAAAATAAATTTAATTGATACTCCTGGTCATGTTGATTTTTCTAGTGAAGTAGAACGAGTATTGTGTGTTGTTGATGCAGTAATACTTGTAGTTTCTGCAGTTGAAGGGGTACAAGCACATACCCTAAGTATTTGGGATTCATTACATGAAATGAAAATACCAACAATTATATTTATTAATAAAATTGATAGACAAGGTGCAGATACAGAAAGAGTTCTTACGCAATTAGAAAAAGAGTTAAAAATTAAGCCCGTCATATTGTTTAACGCACTAAATGAAGGGCTTCCTAATGCTTCTATAGTAGCAGAATTTAACAATTCTGTTGATGAAATAAAATCAGAAAAATCTATAGAACACCTTCTTGATGGAGATGAACAATTACTAGAAAAATATTTAAATTCAGAATCAATAGAAACTCATGAATATTTAAATAGTTTACAAAAACAAACTATTGATTGTAAAACAATACCTATATACTCTGGTATTGCTAAAAACAACATTGGAGTTATTGAGTTATTAGACGGAATTATTAATTATTTACCAAATACATCTACTAAAGATAGTACTACTCTTTCTGCTTATGTTTTTAAATTAGAGCACCATAAAATACATGGTACAATGGCTCATGTAAAAGTTTTTTCAGGAGAATTATGTGCCAAATCAACTATTTATAATTACACACAAGAATTAGAATCAAAAATTAACCAAACCAAACAATTACAACAAAACAAATATGTTGATAACATACTGTTAAAATCTGGTGATATTGGAGTTATAACTGGTGTTTTAGGTACAAAAGCTGGTGATATATTAGGAAGACCCAATGAAATCCCTAAACTACCTCAATTGCATATTCCAGTACTAAGTGTTAATATCATTCCAAAAGAAAAAAGTGACTATAATAACTTGGTTGAAGCTTTATTGCAACTAGACCGAGAAGATCCTTCTTTAAAATTCAAATGGTTTAAAGCCGAAAAAGAATTACAATTGTTGCTAATGGGACAAATGCAAATTGAAGTTCTTGAACATGTTTTAGCAAATCGTTTTTTTATTAAAACAACCATTACCTCTCCTCAAATTGTTTATAAAGAAACTATTACTAAAAAATCCGAGGGATATATTCGATACTGGATGCCCAAACCTTGTTGGGCAATTATGACTTTTTTAATTGAACCAGCTCCTTTAAATTCTGGTATATCATATTCCTCTATCGTTTCACAAAATGATGTAAACATTAAATATCAAAATGAGATTGCTAAAACAATTCCAAAAGCTGTTTCACAAGGATTGTTAGGTTGGGAAGTAACAGATTTAAAAATAACACTCATTAAAGGAGAAGATCATAATGTTCATTCTAGACCAGGAGATTTTAATTTGGCAACTCCAATGGGCATAATGCAAGGTTTGAAGAATGGTGGAACACATTTACTAGAACCTATATTGAATTTTGAAATAAATGCAAATGAGAATTTATTAGGGAAGTTAACTTCTGAATTAACAATTCGAAGAGCATCATTTGATACTCCAATATTTAATGAAACCCAATTTAGTTTAAAAGGTAAAATACCTGTTGCTACTTCATTAGATTTAAGTATGAAACTAAATTCTATTTCAAGTGGTAAAATTAGACTCCGTCTACAATTTTTTGGTTACGAAAATTGTCCAGAAGGTGAAGGTGAAATAAGAAAATTCAAAGGAGTAAATCCGCTAGACGAAGCAAAATGGATACTACACAGAAGAGGAGCTTATAAAGCTGACGAAAGAAATATATAAACAAAAAAACCTTTAATTTATAAAGGTTTTTTTGTTTGATTCTTGTCATTTATTCAGCGGGCCTACCATGAATTTCTTCAAACATAGTATCAAAATTATCTCTTAAAAAAGCACGAAGCTTTTTACGATAATCATCTTTTAGCCAATCAACAAAATTATACGTACTTCTACTAATACATTTTGTATAACGATCTATTCTATAATCAATATCTTCTCCTAATAATTTAATTAACGCCAATGCATCATAAACATCTTCACTATTTTCAATGCATATTTTTGCATGTTGAGCGATGGAACGTTCTAAAACAACTTTTGAAGACTCTCCTTTTTTTACAGAAATAGTATATGTTTTTTTAACATCAAAAGAAACTTTTTCTGAATTAGAAAACTCTTTACGAATAGCTTCTGGCATTTCATATTTAAAATTATTCTCTAAGTCCTCGTCATTTAAAAGATTATCTAAGAAAAAATTAGGTGACTTAAATATTTTTTGCCAGTCTAAATCTGCTCCCCAAGGACCAAAACGATGTAGATTATTTCCTAAATCAATTATAGAAAATTTAGACTTTCCTTGAATTATTCTAGATCCCCTACCTATCATTTGATAGTATAATGTTAATGATTTCGTTGCTCTATTTAATATAATAGTATCTACAGTAGGCTCATCAAAACCAGTTGTTAGAATACTTACGGAGGTTAATATTGCATTTGGAGTTTCTTTAAACCATTTTAATATAGCTGCACGTTCTTTTTTAGAATTTGTATTGTCTAAATGTTCAACAGGATATCCAGCTGCCCTAAAAGTATCATACACATGTAAGGAAGTATTAATACCATTATTAAATATTAATGTTTTCTTTCCTTTTGAATGGGTTTCGTAAGAATATAACAACTTACTCAACATATCTTGATTGGTATATAAATCTTCTGAGGATTTTACAGTATAATCACCATTTGCTCCTACAATTAAAGATGTTAACCCAACGTTATAACTGAAGGTTTCTGCACGTGATAAAAATTCATTTTCAATTAATGACTCAATAGTTTCTCCAACAATTAATTCTTGATAATTGTCACTCATTGGTAATTTAATATTCGAACTTAAAGGTGTAGCTGTTACACCTAATATGAACGATTTATTAAAAAACTTGAAAAGTTTTGTGAATGAATTGTAATGTGCTTCATCAATGATAACTAGTCCGATATCTGAAATATCTAATTTATCATCATTTAATCGATTGTTAAGAGTTTCAACCATTGCAACAAAGCAAGAATAATCTTTTTGGTCAGACAAATCCGCTTTACTATCAATTACTTTATTTTTAACAGCAAATCCAGTAAGCATTTTTGAGGTTTGTCTACACAACTCAATTCTATGAGTCATTACCAATACTTTCTTTTGGTGATGCTTTAAAAATTGACGAACAATTTCTGAAAAAATAACAGTTTTACCACCACCTGTTGGTAGTTGATACAACAAGTGATAATCTTCTGGAGATTCTTCAAAACTTTTAAAAATTTTGTTAATAGCTCCTTTTTGATAACTATAAAGTTCTTTTCCTGCTTTGCTTTCCTCTAACTCTGAAGTTGTACCTGACATATATATGAAAAATTGTAGGTTACAAAAATACGGCGATTTTAGACTTATTTACAAGCAATCACAATATTATTTTAGATACAATGAATAAATTATTATTATTAAAATAAATACGAATAAAATGTTTGAATTTTGAGTTTATAGCAATGAATCTAGTTTTAAAATAAATTATTCTCAAGTAAGTAAATTTAAATGTGAAAAATTAGATTAAAAAAAATAAGCTACACTAAAAAGAATTGAACATATAAATGTAGCTAATGCTACTTTTTTCAATTCAGAATCTAATTCACTAAATTTTTTGTTTTTTGAGATTACTTTTAAATTAAAAAACAAAGGAATAAATGCAATCAAAAATATCCAAAAATTATACGATAATGTATCCTGTTTGATTCTAAAAATTGATAAAAGTAGAAGTGAGCCGATAATCAAGCTGTAGTGATATGTTTTAGCTTTTTTACTTCCTAATTTTACGACTAATGTATTTTTATTAGCTTTTTCATCTTGAATTTGATCTCTCATATTATTAAGGTTTAATACAGAGGCACTAAGCATCCCAAATGCTGAAGCTGGTAAAATTAGCCATAAGTTATCAATATTATGAGTATATAAATAATAACTTCCTAAAACTCCTAAAATTCCAAAAAATAAAAAAACAAAAACATCACCTAAGCCTGAGTAACCGTATGCGGATTTTCCAACAGTGTATTTAATTGCAGCTAGTATACTTGCTACACCTAATAAAAAAAACACTAGTGATTTTATGATATTTGACTTACCAAAAGATTCAAATATTAAAGCAGTTACGCATAAAAACGTAATTATTATTGTGATAATTATTGCGTTTTTCATTTGCTTAGGAGAAATTAAACCTGCAGCAATTAATCTTAACTCCCCTTCCCTATTATCGTCTGTACCTCTAATTCCGTCACCATAATCATTGGCAAAATTTGAAAGCACCTGAAAACCTATTGTAGTTAAAATTGATAAAATAAAAATTGTCAAATTAAATTTATTTTCAGAATATGCCATACCTGCACCAACAATTATTCCCGAAACAGATAATGGTAGGGTTCTTAAACGAGCAGCTTGTATATAAAATTTAATCTTTGACATAAATTACAATTTTAAGAAATTATGGTAACCATTTTTTATCGAAATTAGGTTTTCTTTTTTCTAAAAAAGCGTCTCTTCCTTCTTTAGCTTCTTCTGTCATATATGCTAAACGAGTAGCTTCTCCTGCAAAAACTTGTTGACCAACCATTCCGTCATCAGTTAAATTCATAGCAAACTTTAACATTTTTATAGATGTTGGAGATTTTGCTAAAACTTCTTGAGCCCATTCGTAAGCGGTATTTTCTAATTCATCGTGAGGAACTACAGCATTAACCATTCCCATTTCAAAAGCTTCTTGAGCGGAATAATTTCTTCCTAAGAAAAATATTTCTCTAGCTTTTTTTTGTCCAACCATTTTTGCTAAATAAGCAGATCCGTATCCGCCATCAAAACTTGTAACATCAGCATCTGTTTGTTTAAATATTGCATGTTCTTTACTAGCTAAAGTCATATCGCAAACTACATGTAAGCTATGACCACCACCAACAGCCCATCCAGGAACTACGCATATAACAGCTTTAGGCATAAAACGAATCATTCGTTGTACTTCTAATATATTTAATCGATGTTGTCCATCTTGCCCTACATAACCTTGATGACCTCTTGCTTTTTGGTCTCCTCCACTACAAAATGAATATACACCATCTTTAGAAGATGGACCTTCAGCTGATAGTAGTACAACACCAATTGAAGTATCTTCTTGAGCATCGTAAAAAGCTTCAATTAATTCTGAAGTTGTATTAGGTCTAAATGCATTTCTAACGTCAGGACGATTAAATGCAATTCGTGCAACTCCATTAGACTTTTTGTAAGTAATATCTTTAAACTCTTTGACAACTTTCCAATTAATATCGCTCATAATTTTATAATTTTGTGTAAAAATAAACGTTTTAAATTTTAGAATCAACTAAATATACATTATGAACAAATTAATTATTAGCACTGTAATATTAGTGTCCTCATTTATAGGATTTTCCCAAGAATATAAATTTACCCCCATTGTAGATATAAGCTGTTCTGATGTAAAAAGCCAAGGCAATACAGGTACTTGTTGGAGCTTTTCTACCGTTTCATTTTTAGAAAGTGAAATTAAACGAATTACAAAAATGGATATCGATATTTCTGAAATGTATAACGTTAGAACTACTTATCCTAAAAAAGCATGGAACTATGTAATGCGTCAAGGAAAAGCGCAATATAGCCAAGGTGGCTTAGCTCATGATGTGTTAAATGCTGTTGACAGTTTTGGTATAGTTCCAGAAATGGCTTTTACTGGTTTAGCGCTTAATGAAACAAAACATAATCATACAGAAATGATTACAGTAACAAAAGCAATGCTAGATGCATATATAAAAAACACTAATAAAAAATTAAGTCCGCGTTGGAAAACCGCTTATGAAGCAATATTAGATATTTATTTAGGAGAAAAACCAAAAAAATTCAATTATAAAGGAAAAGAATACACTCCAAAATCTTTTCAGGAATACGTAAAAATTATTCCGAGTAACTATATTACGCTAACTTCTTTTGCGCACCAACCCTACTATAAAAATTTTATTTTAAATATTCCTGATAACTTTTCTAATGGACAAATGTATAATTTACCATTAAATGAGTTAGAAGAAACATTACTTACTGCATTAAAAAAAGGATATACTGTTGAACTAGATATTGATGTATCTGAAAAAACTTTTTCTTCTAAAAATGGAATCGCTGTAATACCTGAAGATGACTATAAACAAGCAGAAGCGCTACTAGGAATTCAAAAAGAAAAAGTAATCACACAGGAGTTTAGACAAAATGAATTTGAAAACTTCGCTACAACTGACGATCATTTAATGCATATTACAGGAT
>CAWVSR010000049.1:0-8791 GCA_963932865.1 uncultured Kordia sp.
ATTGGTTTAAATGTAAATCAGTTGTTTTTTGATCCGATACTAAAAGCTACTTCTTTAAAAAAAATTATAGGCAAACATTTTGATTTAAATGAATTGCTTGTATTGCTTGTTCTTGAATTACAAAATCAAATATCAATTTTAAAAGCGGGTGATTTTTATAATCTTCATAGCTCATATGAAGAGGTGTTGTTTAGAAAAAACAAACCCTCTACATTTAAGGATATAGAGGGTGATTTGTTTACAGGTTTTATTAAAAATGTAACAACTGAAGGTAGGTTGAGAGTTTTAACTGAAAACCATATTTACAAAGAATTTAACTTAAAAGAAGTGAAATTAATGTATTAAATTTTACTTAAATTTTCTGATAATTGTCCTACAAATTTTGTTATTGGCCCTTTAATCATCATCCCCATCATTGCATTAAATTCTCCAGTAAATGATAATTGAGATTCTGTTTTTGAGCTTTCAATTTCATTAAGATTAGCGGTAAGTGTAAAAGGGAGCTTGTCACTAGCAGCTCCTAGAATGACACTATTCTCAGTCTGATCCTTTAACCGAAGTTTAATTTCAGGCATTCCTTTAAGTCCAAAAAGAAAAACATCTTCACTTAGCACTTCGAATTTTGTGTTCTCAGGCATTAATTGCTCGAAATTTTCCATTTTTGTTAAAAATGCAATTACTTCAGATTTTGATTTATTTATAACTGTTTTGTTTCCTTCTATATTCATTTTTAATAATTTTATGTCATTTACAATGAAACATTCCATTCAGAAGGATTGTTCCTCCATTCCTGTAGGGTTTTTATTTGATCTACTGTGATGTAGTTTGTTTCAGCAGCTTGTTCAATTAAGTTTTCATAATTACTCAGTGTAAATAGCTTTACATTAGCCTCTTCGAAATTTTTTGAAGCTATTTCGAAACCGTAAGTAAATAGAGCAATCATGCCTTTTACATTTGCTCCGTACTCTTTAAGTGCTTCTACGGCTTTTAAGCTACTACCTCCTGTACTTATTAAGTCCTCAACAACAACTACGGTTTTATTAGTTTCTAAAAATCCTTCAATCTGATTTTTTCTTCCATGTTTTTTAGCTTCTGGCCTTACATATACAAATGGTATTCCAAGCTCTTCTGCAACCAAAGCACCAATGGCAATTGCGCCAGTAGCAACTCCAGCAATTACATCTGGTTTACCGTATGCCTTAGTTATTTGCTCAGCTAAGTTTTTTCTTAATAAAAGCCTTACTTCAGGATATGATAACGTAATTCTGTTGTCACAATAAATAGGAGATTTCCATCCAGAAGCCCATGTAAATGGAGTCTTTGGCTGAAGTTTTATAGCATTAATTTGTAGTAAAGCTTCAGCTGTTTTTTTAGCGATGTTTTTGTCTAATATCATGCTGCTAAATTACATTTTTTTTTTCTTTTAAAATCCTTTTAAATATTAAAAATAGACTAACTTTATCCTTTATAACTATTAAAATTTATTTTTGAGATGTATAAAATTTTCGTTAATGATAAGCCAATTATTCTTACTAGTGTAATTAGGAAGGAAGATGGGTTTAAGTTTTTTCTTTTAAACACGGTTAATTTAGATGTGGTCATTCGAAAATTAATTAGCAATGAATTTAATGAGGTTTATTTGTATCATCCCGACTCTAGTAAGATTTTGTCAATTTTTAAGAGTAGAATGGGCTATATTAATGCAGGAGGCGGATTAGTTATTAACAGTAATAACGAAATCCTTTTTATTGAAAGAAATGAAAAATGGGATTTACCTAAAGGAAGACAAGAAAAGGGAGAAGATATAGAAAATACATCCTTAAGAGAGGTTGAAGAAGAAACAGGTGTAAAAAATTTGAATATCAATAACTTTCTTCAAGAAACTTATCACATATATAAGAATAAAGGAAAATATTTTTTAAAAATTACTTATTGGTATTTAATGTCTACAGATTATATCGGAGATTTAAAGCCTCAAGCAGAAGAAGGTATTACTCAAGCAGTTTGGAAAACTATAAAAGAAGCAAAATCAGCTATGAGTAATTCATATTCAAATGTGGTTTTGTTAACAGAATCTTATTTATCGACTTTGTAATTGATATTAATACCTTAATAAAATATTATTTTGTATAATTAAATTTATCAGGTATTTTTAAATTTAAATTTTATAGTGTTGTTTAGTTTGTAAATAACACTATTTTTGCACGCTCAATAAATTATTTCAAACCACAGTTAACTGTTTGAAAACATTCAAGTTATTACCTATGAACGCACTGATACGTAAACACTCAGCGAATGCAAAAAATGATATATTAGCAGGAATGACTGTGTCATTAGCGATGATACCGGAAGTTGTAGCTTTTGCTTTTGTAGCCCAAATTAACCCATTAATGGCATTATCAGGTGCTTTTATGATAGGTCTAATTACAGCTATTTTTGGGGGTCGACCAGGTTTAATTTCTGGAGCAGCTGGAGCTGTAGCCGTTATTTTTGTTGCAATGATTGCAGAGTGTCATACAAAAGGAATGTTGTTTGATCAACCTGTTGAAAATATGGGGATATTTTATCTAATGGCTTGTGTAATATTAATGGGGGTTATTCAAATATTAGCAGGTGTTTTTAAGCTAGGTAAGTTTGTACGTTTAATTCCTCATCCGGTAATGATGGGGTTTGTTAACGGGTTATCTATTGTTATTTTTTGGGCACAGGTAAAAATGTTTACTCATAAAAAATTAGAAGTGTCTTCCTCTGGTGTTAAACAGTATGTTAATGAATACATGCATGGGAGTGAATTATATATCATGATTGGTTTAGTTGCTTTAACAATGGCTATTATTTGGTTATTACCTAAGTTAACAAAAAAAATACCAGCAGCATTAACAGCTATTTTAATTACAACACTTATAGTTGTTTTTACTGGCTTAGATGTGAGTACTGTTGGGTCATATATAATTGAAGGAGGAGGAACTGGCTTGAAAGGAGAGTTTCCTACTCCTAATTTAGAGCTTTGGAAAAATTTACCACTTAATTTAGATACGTTTACTTTTATTTTACCATTTGCATTCCTTGCTGCTTCAGTAGGATTGATTGAAACATTAATGACCATGAATTTGGTAGATGAATTAACAGAAACAAGAGGAAAAGGTAATAGAGAATGTGTTGCTCAAGGTGCAGGAAATATTGTAAGTGGTTTGTTTGGTGGTACTGGTGGTTGTGGTATGATTGGACAGACAGTAATTAATATCAATAACGGAGGTCGTGGTCGACTTTCAGGTATAATGATGGCGGTAACGTTATTGTCATTTATTCTTTTTGCAGATAAGTTAATAGAACAAGTTCCAATTGCAGCTTTAGTTGGTGTGATGTTTATGATGGTTATTGAAACTTTTGCTTGGTCTAGTTTTAGAATATTAAAGAAAATACCTAAGTCTGATGCTGCGGTATTAATTATTGTTTCTGCAGTAACGGTGGTTTACGATTTAGCAATAGCAGTATTTGTAGGTGTAATTATATCTGCTTTAGTTTTTGCTTGGGAAAACGCAAAGAAAATTAGAGCTCGCAAGCTTATAAAAGATGACGGGACCAAAGTTTATGAGATTTTTGGGCCATTATTTTTTGGAAGTATTCAGGCGTTTAATGAAAAGTTTGATATTAAAAATGATCCTGATAAAGTAGAGATTGATTTTCTGGAATCTAGAATATCAGATCACTCAGCTTTAGAGGCTTTATTTAATTTAATTGAGAAGTACGAAAAAGCGGGTAAGGAATTAAAGCTTAAGCATCTTTCAGAAGATTGTAAAAATTTAATGGTGAAAGCTTCTCCTAAATTAATGGATGCAATAGAGGAGGGTATTGATGATCCTCGTTACCATGTAATGGCAAAAGGAGATTTTATTTAAGCATTATTTAGATTATTTTACTCGAACACTATCTGGAACTAATATGGTAAAATCGCCACCGTTTCTCAATACGTCTCGAACAATACTAGAGCTTATATAAGAAGTTTCTGCACTAGTAAGTAGAAATAATGTGTCAATACCTGATAGTTTTCTATTGGTTTGCGCTATTGCTTTTTCAAATTCAAAATCCGCAGGGTTACGAAGGCCTCGAAGCATGTAGTTTGCATTAACTTCTTTACAGTATTCAGTAGTTAATCCTTTGTATGTTGTAACAGAAATTTTTGGTTCATTATTAAAGGTGTCTTTTATAAATTGTACACGTTCTTCTATTGTAAACATGTATTTTTTAGCATCATTTATACCAATAGCAATAACAATTTCATCAAATAAAGGGAGTGCTCTATTAATAATGTCTTCATGTCCTAATGTAATAGGGTCAAACGAACCTGGGAAAACTGCTTTTTTCATATTGAATAATTCTACTATTATAAAGTTACGCTTTTTTTGTTTAAGGCTTGTTCAATAACATCTATGAATAACTCCTTCAAAGTAATACCAAATACTTTAGCCTGTTGTGGAATAATACTTTGTTCAGATAAACCAGGGTTGGTGTTTATTTCAATAAAATGTGGCTCACCATTATGAAAAATAAAATCAGATCGAGTTAAGCCATTCATATCAAGAAGGTCATAAATTTCCTTAGCTAACTTAGTTACAGCATTAGTTTGTTTTGTTGTTATTCTTGCCGGTGTAATTTCATTGGATAATCCTTCGTATTTTGCTTTATAGTCAAAAAAGTCAGTTTCAGATACAATTTCAGTAATTGGTAAAACTGTTGTTTTGCATTGATATGTAATAACTCCAACTGAAACTTCAATTCCATCTAAAAATGATTCAATTAAAACCTGAGAATCTTCCTTTACAGAGTTTTCAATAGCATTGGGGATGTCTTCTTTTTTATACACTTTTGTAATGCCATAGCTTGATCCAGCTCTATTTGCTTTCACAAAGCAAGGCAGTCCTAC
This sequence comes from uncultured Kordia sp., assembly GCA_963932865.1. Lineage (GTDB taxonomy): Bacteria > Bacteroidota > Bacteroidia > Flavobacteriales > Flavobacteriaceae. The sequence continues at coordinate 4,925 of CAWVSR010000049.1, forward strand.
TTTTGAAATTATTTTATCAACATCAATTTTATCTCCTTCGTTATAATAAAAAGAAGTTGCCATAGGTATTCCATAAGGGCGAAGTACAGATAGTAAATCACGTTTATTAAAAGTTAATGCCGCTTGATACATTTCGCAACTAGTTTGTGGAATGTTTAGTAAAGAAAAGTATGCTTGCATGTGCCCATCTTCTCCTGGAGTTCCATGAATAGTATTGTATACACAATCAAATTTTACTATTTTGTTATCAATGGTAACAGTAAAATCACTTTTATTTATTGGGTATTCTTTTCCTATTGAATCTATACAGGTCCATTCTTCTTTTGATATCTGAATTCTGTAAGTATTGTAAACTTCCTTGATGTTGTTATAAACAACATTTCCGGAGTTAATAGAAATTTGGTATTCGCTAGAATAACCTCCCATAAGTATTGCAATATTTTTCATTACGCGAAAATAGATGGTTTTAAAATGTCATTATAAATTATTATCATCATTAACAAAAATACTATTATTATATTTGTGACCTAAATAAATAATATGGGTCTTTTAAAATTTATTTTCAGTAAAACATTTTTAAAACAAATTGGTTTAGCGCTAGTTGTTTTTTTTATTATTGTTTTTTCATTAATTAAATGGATGGACAGTACAACTAATCATAATGTGTTTACTGAGGTGCCAAATTTAGAAGGAAAGAAATTAGCAATTACAAAAAGTCTTTTAGAGGAAAGAAATTTGAGTTTAGGTGATTTAGAGTATAAAGATTATAACCCTAAATTTCCAAAAGAAGCTATTGTAGAACAAAACCCAAAAGCAGGATCAAAAGTAAAAATTGGACGAAAGATTTATTTAACGATTAATAAATCAGAATATAGATTAGTTCGTATACCAAATTTAAAAGACAAAACAAGACGTCAAGCAGAGAGCACGCTAAAAGCTATTGGTTTTAAAATAGGAAAGATTGCTTACAAACCACATTTTGCAAAAGATGCAGTGCTAGATTTAATGTTTGAAGGGAAAGTAATAAATAAAGATGATACTTTGCCATATACATCAATTATAGATTTGGTGTTGGGTGACGGATCAATTAATTATAGTGATGACGATTCAGAAACTGAATTAGATACAAACACAGAAGTAGTAAATTAAGATATGATAGAGAATCAAGAAGAGGGACCAAAGAAGGAATTGTACGAACATCATTCTTTTACTGCAACTGCAGGACAAGAACCTTTGCGTGTAGATAAGTTTTTAATGAATTTTATAGAAAATGCAACACGTAATAAAATTCAACAAGCGGCAAAAGACGGAAATATATATGTAAATGATAAGTCGGTTAAGTCCAACTATAAGGTTAAAGGAAATGATGTTGTAAGAGTTATGTTTGAGCATCCTCCCCATGAAAACTTATTAGTAGGAGAGGATATCCCGTTAGACATAGTTTATGAAGACGATGATTTGTTAGTTGTAAATAAGCCAGCAGGTATGGTTGTGCATCCTGGTCATGGTAATTATTCAGGAACCTTAATAAATGCATTAATACATCATATAGATAATTTACCAACAAATTCTGATGACAGACCTGGTTTAGTGCACAGAATTGATAAGGATACTAGTGGTTTGTTAGTTGTTGCTAAAACAGAACATGCAATGACGCATTTAGCAAAACAATTTGCTGATAAAACATCTGAAAGACGATACCATGCATTAGTGTGGGGGCATGTAGAAGATGAAGAAGGGACTATTGATGGTCATATAGGAAGGCATCATAAAAACAGATTACAAAATACAGTTTACTTTGGTGATGAAGAAGAATATGGAAAACCTGCAGTAACGCATTATAAAGTATTAGAGCGTTTTGGCTATGTAACTTTAGTCGAATGTCAGTTGGAAACAGGTCGTACACATCAAATTCGTGTACACATGAAACATATTGGACATACTTTGTTTAATGATTCTCGTTACGGAGGTGAAAAAATATTAAAAGGAACAACTTTTACAAAGTACAAGCAATTTGTAGATAATTGTTTTAAAATTTTGCCACGTCAGGCGCTACATGCAAAAACATTAGGTTTTATTCATCCAACTACTGGAGAAAAAATGAGCTTTACTTCAGATACACCAGATGATATGTTACAATGTTTTGATAAGTGGAGAGCTTATGCAAAGCATAGAGAGTTATAATAAATCATTATTATGTCATAAATAAAAGATACTGTAAAAGGTATCTTTTTTTGTTTAAGCTTTGTTAACTTTGAGTATAATAAAATCACCACAAATGAAAATAGTTATTTCTCCAGCAAAATCTTTAGATTTTGAAACCCAACTACCAACTTCAAAAGTTTCTGAAGCAGCTTTTTTAGATCAAGCAGAATTAATTAACAAATCGTTAAAAGAGGTTACTCCAAATGAGTTGTCAAAATTGATGAAAATATCAGATAAATTGTCGGAGCTTAATTGGCAGCGTAATCAAGATTGGAGTTTGCCTTTTACATCTGAAAATGCTCGTCCTGCAGTTTTTACTTTTGATGGAGATGTGTATAAAGGTTTAGATGCTTTTTCGCTTTCTGACGATAAAATTGAAAAACTTCAAAATTCATTAAGAATACTATCTGGTTTGTATGGAATTTTAAAACCTTTAGATTTAATGCAGGCTTATCGTTTAGAAATGGGAACAAAATTTCCTGTAGGCGAAGCTAAAAACTTACACTCTTATTGGAAACCTTTTGTTACAAAAAGTTTAAATACAGATTTAGAGGAAAATGAGTTGTTTGTAAACTTGGCGAGTAACGAGTATTATGCAGCAGTAAATCCCAAAGAATTGAATGCTGAAATTGTAACGCCTATTTTTAAAGATTGGAAAAACGATAAACTGAAAGTTATTTCATTTTATGCAAAAAAAGCAAGAGGTTTAATGGTTCGTTATATTATTGATAAAGACGCTACAACTTTAGAAGATTTAAAAGGTTTTGATTATGAAGGGTATTCATTTTCAGAAGAAAATTCAAATTTGAGTAAAAATGAATTGGTTTTTGTAAGATAATTTCAAGAATTTGACATGAAAAATATAGTTGTATTAACAGGTGCGGGTATGAGTGCCGAGAGTGGAATTGCTACTTTTCGTGACGCAGATGGTTTATGGGAAGGGCATGATGTGATGGAAGTAGCAACTCCAGAAGGTTTTTACAATAACCCTAAGCTGGTCTTAGATTTTTGCAACCAGCGTCGAGCACAACTGAAAGAAGTGCAACCAAATAAAGGGCATAAGCAACTTAAATATTTAGAAGAGAAATATAATGTACAAATTATAACTCAAAATGTAGATGATTTGCATGAAAGAGCAGGTAGTACTAATGTATTGCATTTGCATGGAGAGTTAAGAAAAGTAAAAAGTACAGTAAACCCAAATCTTATTTATAATTGGGAAGATGATTTGTTTTTGGGTAATTTGTGTGAAGAAAAGTCTCAGTTACGTCCCGATATTGTTTGGTTTGGAGAAGCAGTTCCAATGATTGATGAGGCTATTAAAATAGTTGAAAACGCAGATATTTTAGTAATAATCGGTACTTCAATGCAGGTGTATCCAGCTGCAAGTTTAATTGATTTCGTCGCTCCAGAGGTGCCGCTATATTTTATAGATCCTAATCCGACCATTAAAGAATCACAATATGCTAATTTATCTATAATTAAAGAAGGTGCTGCTAAAGGTGTAGCAAAGTTAATAGCTATTTTGTCTTCAATTTAAGAGTATTGATGTTTCTAAATATTTTATTTGCTCTAAGTAAAAGCAATATTTATTTAGAGTATAATCATTTTAAAAATATATAACATTATTTTACAGTGTTCCGTATCTTTGCGCCTTATTAA
>CAWVSR010000050.1:0-8681 GCA_963932865.1 uncultured Kordia sp.
TGAAGTCTCTTGTAGCTTGTTTGAAATTACTCCAAGTTTTTTCAGTAACTTTAGATGGAACTTTACCTGCTTTGAAAAACAATTCTCTTAAAGCTTCAACTTCTTTTATTTTATCTTGCCAATCTTTATTGTTTTTAGTATTTGAAATGTCTACTGCAATAATTTTTGCAATAATTTCATTTTTAAGTATTAAGTTTTCTTCATATATTTTGTCAATATTAGCATAATATTCTTGACGTTTTTTATGAATTATCTTGGTGAATTCACTGAATTTATTCCAGATTTCTTCACGAAACTCTTTACCTACGGGGCCAATATCTTCTTTCCAAACTTTATGTAGAATTTGTAATTCTCTAAAAGCATGCATCACATCATTATGAGCAGATAGCTCTTCTGCTTTAGCAACGATTTTTTGCTTTTTATCTAAATTATGCTTGAAATCTAAATCGCGTAAATCTCTATTTAAGTGTAAAAAGTCATAAAATCGTTCTACATGATGGTGATAAGTGTTCCAAACAGTGTTGTATTTATCACGAGGAATAGAGCCAGCATTACTCCAAGATTTTTGTAATTCTTTAAAGTATTTATATGTTGTATTGATGTCTTCCTCAACATTTAACAAGCCTTTTATTTTTTCTATAATCTCGTTTCTATTAGAAAGATTTTCTTTAAGTCCTTGTTCTAATTTATTGTAGTAAGCGTTTCGTTTCGTTTTGTATTCTCCATAAACTTGGTTGAATTTGTTTTTTGCGTTTGAAGAATAATTAAAATCAATAATATTTCCACCTTCCGCTAAAAAAGCTTCTTTTTTGATATCTATTAATTCAGAAAATTTAGCATTGAATTCGTCTTTTAATTGATTGAATTGTTTGCTTATTGCTTGAATAGGATGGTTATTCACTAAAGAACTAAATTCTTCAACTAAACTGTCCATATCCATAGAGTGATAATCTTTCGTTTCTATTTCATGTCTTTTAGAATTCTCTTGATCCTCAGCGTCTTCTGCATTTTCGTTTGCAATAGCTTGCAGCGCATCATTCTGTTCTATTTGGTTTTCAAGTTTAGGGTTACTAGTTTCTTTAGTAATTCCTTCTGTTCCTTCTGCTTCTTGCAGGTTATCCGTGTCTGACATAATAAACAATGTTTATGTGTTGTATTTCTTATATAGTTTCCTGTTTTTTTAGGAAACTAAAAATTATTCAAGCCGAAAGATAGTAAATCAAGTGTGAATAGCAAAACATCTAAGGATTAGGTTATTTGTTCCAAATCCTCCAAGCTTTTTCTGCTTGTAATTCAAGCATTTTAATTCCGTTAATTATTTGTGCACCTTGTTTTTTTCCTTTTTTTAAAAAAGTAGTTTCCTTAGGATTGTAAATTAAATCATATAATAAATGTTCATTGCTTATTCCATCATATGGAATGTTTGGGTATTCCTCAATCTCAGGAAATGTTCCAAGAGGTGTGCAATTGATAATGATATGGTGTTCCTTAATTATTTCAGTAGTTAGAGTATTATAGGTGTAGTTGGTGTTTTTATTTCTTGAAACATAACTGTATTCAATATGTAACTTTTCTAAGGCATATGCTATTGCTTTAGATGCTCCTCCAGTTCCTAGTACCAAAGCTTTTTTATGATGTGCTTTTAAATGTGGTAATAACGAATTTCTAAAACCATATTCATCTGTATTATATCCTTTTAGTTCCCCTTTTTTAGTGTAACGAATTGTATTGACAGCTCCAATATTTTTAGCTTTATTACTAAGTTTGTCAAGAAAAGGAATTACAGATTCTTTATATGGGATAGTTACATTTAATCCTTTAATCGAACTGTTTTTTTTGAGAATGTTTGTTATTTGACTTATTGAATTGATGTCAAAATTTAAATAGATATAATTATCGAGACCTTCTTTTTTAAACTTATTAGAAAAATATTTTTGTGAAAATGAATAGGAAATATTTTTTCCTATTAAACCAAACTTATTATCCTTTTTTTGTTTTCCTGTTTTTAGTTCCATACCACTCGATGATTAAAATAATACCAATACCTAAACAAATATAACCAATAGCAGTTACTGTTTCTGTGTTGAGTTCCGGAATAAATCGCTCATAGTTTTTAATTATTTTATTATTATTTGAATTTAATATAAATGAACCGTTTAAATCTTTTTTGTAAATAGTTTTTTTCCATGGCCATACAACCCCTAATGAGCCAATTATGAATCCAGTGATTATAGCTATTGTTTGAGATGTATATTTCTTTAATAAATGATTCATTACATGTGAAAATGAAACCATACCTGTTATGGATCCAGCAGTGAATACAAATAATACTAGAAGCATTCTCATTCTTGAAGGGTCATCTAAAAATGTATAATTATTGTTTAGAATATTTCCTAGAGTATCATATAATGCATTAACAGAGTCTATCAATAGAAGTACATAGTTTCCTAAAATTATTAGAATAAAGGATCCTGATAACCCGGGTAAAGTCATTCCTGACACGCTTATGATTCCGCAAATAAAGACAAACCATAAAGCATCGTTTTCTTTTGCGGGATCAAGAAAACTTATTGTTAAGCCTATAATAATCCCAAAGCTTAAATACGAAACAGCTTTCAAATTCCATTTTTCAAAATGTTTGTTTATAGAATAAATAGAGCCTATGATCATACCGAAAAAAGTACTCCATACATTTAATTCGTGATGAATAATAAGATAATCAAGTATTTTGGAAACAGTAAAAAAACTAATTAGCATTCCAATAATTATTGTTGCTAAAAAATAACCGTTTATGTATTTAAGAAATAAACTAATTTTTCCTTCGAGTAGTAATTTAAACGATTTTTTATTTAAGCGTTGTAAAGAATAAATAAATTCTTCATAAAAACCTGCTACAAAAGCAACGATTCCTCCTGATACTCCTGGAACTTTATTAGCAGCACCCATGGCAATACCCTTTAGTAGAAGTGATATATAATCTAATAAGTTTCTATTTTCATTCATTTATTTGATCTCGACCCTATTTTTTCTAAAATTATAATACTAAAAAATCCAATCGTCATTAATAATATAGCAAAACCAACTTGAGGATCTAAGTTGTATAATTTTGCGAATTCTTGAGGAAGTATACTTTGCTGAAGAATTGGTACTTCAATTCCTTTAGAGTCAATTCGGAAAGAAAGTGTTTGTTTCCAAGGCCAAATTTTATTTAAAGAACCTACAATGAATCCTGTTAGTATTGCTAACGTTGAATTTTTATAATTATTGAACAGCCATTTTAATAATTTACTAAAACTTAAAAGTCCAACTATGGCACCAGCTATAAAAATAATAATATTTTTAATATCAAAATTACTAAAAGCTGTGCTTAATGTTTTGTAGGCGCCTAGTAATACTAATATAAAAGCTCCTGAAATACCAGGTAAAATCATAGCGCAAATAGCTATAGCAGCAGCTAAAAATAAGAAGATTGGATTTTCGTTATTTGCTAACGAAGGGAGTGTAGTTATGTAATATGCTAAAAAAACAGCCAAAATAAATAATGTGATTCTAAGGGGGTCCCATTTTTTAATTTGTTTTGAAACATACAATATACTTGCTAAAACTAATCCGAAAAAAAAAGACCATACAAGAATTGGGTGCAATTCCAATAAGTGTTTTGCAATTTTCATAAAAGATACAAAACTGATTAAAATACCTATAACTAAAGAAAGTAGAAAGTTTCCATTTACTTTATTCCAAACAGATTTTATACCTTCATTTTTAAATGTTTTTATCAATGAAAAGTTAACAAGGCTTATAGATGCTATTAGCTCTTCGTAGATTCCTGAAATGAAAGCAATTGTCCCTCCTGATACTCCTGGGACTGCATCAGCAGCGCCCATGGCCATTCCTTTTAAAGATATAATAAGGTAATCAAATATATTTCTTTGCATTTTTTATTTTTTTTTTGATCAACATCAAATTTAGTTTATTTATGATTATTTGATGCTCAAAAAATGTTTTTAATGAAATTAATATATAATATGAAGTAGTGTTAAATGTTGTTATAGGTATTAGCGTTTTTTAATAATTCTTTAGGATATTTTTAATTGATGGCCTTTGTAATATGTCTGGAAAAAGTTCTTCTAATATAATTACGAATTCTTTATCATTTTTCAATCCATTAACTAAATGATATTGTCCTTTTTCATTTTCATTTAATGAATAATAAAGTCCTGCCAATCTAAATTCGATTTCCGCATTTTCTGGATGAAATTCCAAACCTTGTAAAAGGCTTCTAATAGCAGCGTTTTTTTCTCCAAGAATCAATAAAATATCAGCTCTATGGTTCCAAATATCAATTTCATAATTTCCTAATTCAATTATTTTTTGATATCCGCGTTCTGCTTCTTCATAGAAACTCATTCGGAAATTTATTTGTGCATAACGTTTCCAGTACCCAATATTTTGTCCGTCAATATCAATAGCTTTATTAATATAATATAAGGCTTTATGATTGTTTTTTTGTTTGTAATAGAAATCGGTAATAGCTTCCCATCCTTTATCAAGTAATGGATCTTCGTGTACTGTTTTGTAATAATATTGAATTGCTAATTCGGTGTTATTTAATTTCTCATAACAGTTACCAATTCTTAAATACGCAAATGAAGTAGGGTCTTCAAACTCTAAAGTAATTAAGTAGTTTTCAATTGCTTCATTATATTTTTTAAATTCCTCTAGTATTTTCCCTTTTTCAAAATATGCTCCAACAAATGTATCGTCAGAAATAATTGCAAAATCAAATGCAGCTAAAGCTTTTTTATAATCATTGTTGTGAAGGTATTGTTTTCCTAATTGATGCCAAGCTACTTCAGAATAAGGGTTGTTTTCTAGAAAATCATTTATAAACCCAATGGCTTCATCGGGTTGTTCTAAAAAGTCAAAACAATAAATAATATTATATAACGCAGCATAGTCTTGATCATCTTCAATCAAGCATTTTTTATAAGATTCTTTTGCAGCTTCAAAGTTTTCTAAATACAGGTATTCAATACCTAGCAAAGAGTATATGTCAGCTTTTTCATTTGATAAGCTTAAAGCTATATTTAAAACTTCAATAGCTTTTTCATGTCTATCTTTTTTTGAGAAAACAGTAGCTTTTTGAATAAATATTTCTTCGTTATTAGGGTCTATTAAGTATAATTTATCTAGAAGTGTTTCTGCTAAATCTAGTTTGTCTTCAAAAATTAGAAGTTCAATTTTAAAAAGTGATAGTATTATAGAAGATGGATGTTGTTCTAATCCAATCTTTATTGCTTTTTTTGCAAGAGCTATCTTACTAATTTCTAAGTAATGTTGAATGATGTTTTCAAATTCTACTGAATCAAAAAAGAAAACATTATTAGTTTTAAGCATTTTTTCAAACTTGGTAATCGAGAAGTTGTATTCATCATTATGACTTAATTGCATATCATCTTCATTTGTGTTATTACAAATTTCACTTACATATAAAGTTACTATAAAGTAAAGTTAAAATAACTTTGTGTTTATAGTTTTTATTCACAACTTAATTAACAAGTGTGGTTGTTGTAAAATCTAATAGATTTCAATTTATAAGTTGCAACAATTAAGCCATTTTATTAAAACTTATCGAGAATGTCAATTATAATACTGCATCCTTCTATGATTTCAGTATTAGAAATTGTTAAAGGAGGGGTTATTCTTACGGCTCTTGGTTCAAATAATAACCAAAAAAGTATGAGTCCATTGTTTTGAGACTCAAGTACTAATTTATTACAAACCTCAGTGTTTTCGACAATTAAAGCAAGCATTAATCCTTTGCCTCTTATTTCTTTTATTAGTGGATGGACTAATTTTTCTCGAATTAAGCATTCTTTTTCAAGTGCTTCTTTCATTAAGTTTGATTCCGTGATTTCTTGAAGTGTTGCTAATGCAGCAGCAGCTATGACAGGATGTCCGCCAAATGTAGTTATATGTCCTAATTTTGGATTGTCTTCCAGAAGAGTCATTAATTCTGTTGAAGCAGAAAACGCTCCTATTGGCATTCCTCCTCCCATTCCTTTTCCCATTACAAGGATGTCTGGGGAGCATTTATAGTTTTCGAAACCAAATAGTTTTCCTGTGCGTCCAAAACCTGGTTGAATTTCATCTAATATTAATAGAGCACCAACTTCTTGACACCTTTTTTTAACCAGTTGTAAATAATTGTCTTTAGGTTCAATAAATCCTGCTCCTCCTTGGATAGTTTCTAAAACAACTCCAGCTGTTTTGGTTGTAATTTTTGATATATCGGTAATACAATTAAATACAATAAAGTTTACATCTGGTAAAAGCGGTCTAAAAGCCTGTTTTCTTTCTTCAAACCCCATTAGGCTTAATGATCCATGTGTATTTCCGTGATATGCATTTTTTGCAGAGATAATTTCACTTCGTCCAGTAGCTCTTTTAGCGAGCTTCATTGCGCCTTCAATTGCTTCTGTGCCAGAATTTACTAGATAAGTTTTTTCTAATGATTTAGGTAGGTTACTTGCTAGTAATTTGGCTAGTCTTACAGCAGGTTCTTGAATATACTCTCCATAAACCATTACGTGTAAGTATTTGTCTACTTGTTCTTTAATAGCATTGACAACTTTAGGATGTTGGTGACCTAATGAACATGCTGATACTCCAGCAACAAAATCTAAATATCTTTTTCCAGAGGTGTCATAAATATAACTTCCTTTTGCATGAGATATTTCTAAAGCTAAAGGATGAGGTGTTGTTTGCGCTTGGTATTTAAAGAACTCTTTTTTCATGCGGAAATATTATTTGAGTGCTTTTATATTTGGTTTAAACTCTTTTTTAAAGTTTTTATTTTTCTTAAATTTCTTTGGTTTATAAGGTTTTTGCTTAATTGATTTAAGCTTTTTAGTAGGTTTAGATAATTTCTGTTTTGGTAAAACTTCCCTTAAATCATCTTCAGTATTTTCTTCAAAAACACGATCTTCTAAGCCTTTTATTATTGGCAGGTTTAAAGGAGGATCATCTTTAAACAAATCGTCCACTGAAAGTATTCGTTCGTCACCTCTCCAATTAAAACCTCTAAGTTTTCTTGCGTTTTCAGGATACATAGAATTGGGAGTTAATTCTCCTTCAGGTTTTCCTATATTAGTGAGTTCTTCAACCTGATTATCTACAAGTTTTAAATTAATACTTGCACTAATTTTTTTGTCAATTCCTATTAATGTTCCATCTTCTTGTCTGGCATAGTATAGGTATTCTGCATTTTTATTAATGTCTATGTTGTGCAATTGATTATCCTTATTAAATAAGCCGATAAGTTCTTTTCCTTTGCATTGGTTGAATCCATTAATAGAATCTTTATTGATAATAAAAGTGTTATAAAATACTTTTAAGGAATCAATTTTATCTGTTTTAAGATTGTTAATTAACTGAATAGTGTCACCTGTCATTTGATTATCACCAGACCAAAGAATAGGCTTTTTAATCATCTTTGTAATTCCTGTTTTTTGATTGATGTAAATAGAATCACATTTTCCATTCATATCTAATTTGTAAAGTTTTGCGTTTTTATAACCTCTAATAATTCTATTTTCTGGTTTGCCGGTAACCATCAATTTATCTGCGTGAATATATATAGAGTCGTTTTCTTGAAATGATTTTGCAAGAGCTCTTTTTGTTATAAATACGGAATCTTTTTCTTTGTAGACTTCTGCATAATGACCAGTAATTATGCTCTTGTTTACAGTGTCAGTTACTTTAATATTATTTGTTGCAGATGCAAAATTATTTTTTTGATTGAAATACATGCTATCTCCTTCAAATATTCTATTGCTGTAATATATTTTTGAGTTTTTCACAAAATATCCTAAGTCAGCCTTAGTGTCATAGTATCCGCGTTCACAATGAATAGTTGTTTCTTTGTGTTTAATAACAGACTTGCCGTACATGTAAGCAATCCCAGAATTTGAGTAAAAATCTAATTGATTGCTATTTAGAGTGTATTCAGGGTTTTTTATGTCAACATTACCAATGAATTGGTATTTCTGGCTTTCAATAAAATACTTGCCAATAGCACTGTTAATAACACTTTCTTCATGATTAACAACACCTCCTGTTTTGAAGTAAGCTCGTTGTTTAATTCTATCAAAATATAAAGTGTCTGTTTTTAATGTAGATTTTGGTTCTGTTAAAACTACATCGCCTGCAGTAAAAGCCAACTGGGTTTTTCCACTATAATTTGCTATTCTACTTGTAAGTTTAATAGTGTCTCCTTGTTTAATAATAACTTTTCCAAAAGCAGAAATAGAATCTTTTTTTTTATAATGATAAGCTTTATCACACCACATTTTTATACCATCATGTTCAATATAAATTTGTTTTTTACTATTTCTAGTTAGTATGGTTGCTCCAGGAAATTCTGCTTCATTAATATCGTAATATGGTGATGTAACTCTAATTTTCTTGTTTTCTTGAGAAAAAGATAACAAACAATTTACGCAAAATAAAAAGAGTGTATATGTGGCGATTTGTAGTTTCAAATTGTCTTTTTTTATACTTCAAAAATAACTAAAAAACTTAGTATGTAGTTGTTTTTAAGAGCTTTTTAGTAAAACGATTTGCTTAAAACAAAACAGAGTTTGAAAATAAATATTTTCAAACCCTGTTTTATTTTATTT
>CAWVSR010000051.1:0-8630 GCA_963932865.1 uncultured Kordia sp.
AAGTATAAAGAAAGTTCATTAATAGTATCCTGCTATACAAAGGAATTAGGTGTACAGTCCTTTATACTTCATCATATTTTCAAATCAAAGAAAAGTAAAATAAATCCTGCTTACTTTCAATTATTAACACAACTAGAAGTTCAAATTAATTACAAACCAAACCAATCACTCCACAAAATAACTGAGGTGAAATTACGACACTCATACATTAGTATGCATACCAACATATATAAAAGCTCAGTATCAATGTTTATTGCAGAGGTTTTACAAAACACGTTAAAAGAAGAGGAGAAAAACAATGAGCTTTACGATTTTTTAGAAGCTACCTTACTTTGGTGTGATTTAAATGAGTTTGATGCAAATTTTCATTTAATATTTTTATTAAAAATGTCTAAGTTTTTAGGTATTTCTCCAAATCCTGACACTTTACACTTACACTTTTTTAAATATGAAAAAGATAACAAACAAATTTATTTATTAAAAGAATTAATAGGCATCAATTTTGATACATTAAATACAATAAAAATAAACGGTCATGTAAGACATCGTATGTTACATGAAATCTTATCCTATTTTAGTGCACACTTGGGATATTTTAAAAATCCAAAATCACTAAAAATATTACATGAAATTTTCAACTAAAATGAGACATCTATATATCATCATATTCTTTTTAATTTTTTCAAAAACAAACTATGGTCAAAAAATCACTTTTAAAGATTTTAATACTGATAAACCCATTATAAATGTTGCAATTTATAATGATGATAAATCGAAAAGTACGGTTTCTGATATTTCGGGAAAAGCTAATATTAATATCTTTAATTCTCAAGAAATAATTTTCATTTCTCATTTAAGTTACACCAATATTTCAATTAAAAAATCTGACATAGACAAAGTTATATATCTTGAAAATGAAACTGATGAATTATCGGAAGTTACTTTATCCATCTCAAAATCTAGAGTTAAAAAATCTAGAGTTGCGGAAAAAATAGAAGTCGTAACAAAAAAAGAAATTGAATTTCTAGCACCGCAAACTACAGCCGACTTACTAGCAGCAACTCCCGGAGTAAGAGTTCAAAAATCTCAAGGAGGAGGAGGAAGTCCTGTAATAAGAGGTTTTGAAGCAAATAGAGTATTACTAGTTATGGATAATGTAAGAATGAATAACGCTATTTATCGTTCAGGGCATTTACAAAATGCAATAACAATCGATCCTCAATCACTTGAAAGAACTGAAGTTATTTTTGGCCCATCATCTGTAATTTATGGAAGTGATGCACTAGGAGGAATTGTACATTTTTATACTAAAAACCCTGAAATCAATAACACAAAATTATTCCAAGGAAATTCAAATAGTCGCTACTCCTCAGCTAATAAAGAATTTACACAAAGTTTAAACTTTGAGTTAAGTTCAAAAAAATGGGCTTCTTATACAGCATTTTCTATTGCAAGTTTTGGCGACTTGAGAATGGGAAAAAATAGAACTCATGGTTATGAAAAGTGGGGATTAGTTCCATTGTATTCTGATAACAATGATAATATTTATAATGACACTCCAGTAATTAACAAAAATCAAAATATTCAAAAAAACACAAATTATAAGCAATTTGATTTTTTACAAAAATTCAATATTAAAATTACAGAAAAAAACAACCTAGTATTTAACTTTCAATTATCCGAATCAACTAATATCCCAAGATTTGATAGACTTACAGAATTAAAAGATAATTCTTTAAAATTTGCTGAATGGTATTACGGACCTCAAAAAAGACTTTTTTTCTCCCCTCAATATCAATTCAATCCAAATTACAAGTGGTTAAATTCTGGAACAATAACAGCTGCTTATCAAAATGTTAAAGAATCACGAATAAAAAGAAAATATAATAGCTTAGAACGTACTTATCAAAAAGAAAATGTTGATGTGTTTAGTATAAATAGTGATTTTAAAGTGTCATTATCTAAAAACAGAGATTTATCTTATGGTTTGGAGTTTACACATAATGATGTAAATTCTAATGCCTATGGAGAAATACTTGATGTAAATGAAAATAATGTTATTGGCGTTATTGGTAATACTATAGTTCAATCAAGATATCCCGACGGAGGGAGTAGTTACACTACAGCCGCTGGTTATTTAAATTATAGACAAGATATTAATCGCAAAATGACCTTAAATACTGGAGGAAGATATACTTACACAAAGTTAAAAGCACAATTTATTGATCAAACCTATGTTACGCTACCAGAAACAAAACTATCTTTGAACAACTCTTCATTTACAGCAAACATTGGGCTAACCTATAAAATAAATAAGCTTACACAATTTAACATTGTTGCTTCATCTGGGTTTAGATCTCCGAATATTGATGATATTGGTAAAATTCGAGAAAAGAACGATTTACTTACAGTCCCAAATATAAATCTTAGACCAGAATATGCATATAATGGAGAGATAGGTATAACTAAATTCTTCACAAACAAACGAAATCAAATTTCTATTAACGGCTTTTACACATTACTAAATAAGTATATATCTAGAACTAATTTAGTAGTTGAAAATGATACATCAACTACAGACCCGAATACTGTTATATATAACAATGAAGAAGTAACCACCGTAGCTAACATAAATGGAGATACTGCTTATATTTTAGGAGGAACTTTTGATGCTAGTTTTACTCCATTAAAAAATATAATTATTAAAGGGAATATTACCTACACTAAAGGAAAAACAAACGATACAAATAACTACTTACCTTCAATAGCTCCTTTATTTGGAAGTATCGATATTCGATATCAAAACAAAAAAATTGATGGTGGTATAAACTGGAAATATTCGAATGAAAAAAATCCAGATGAATACAGTTCTGGAGGAGAAGACAATCTGAATCAAAGCCCATTAGTTGATCCTGACAAATCTATTGATGGTGATGAATATTATATAGGAACACCTTCATGGAATGTTTTAAATACTACACTTGGATATAAAGTATCAAATGCTTTAAAACTTCAGTTAGGTTTAGATAATATTTTTGATATTCATTATAAAGAATTTGCTTCTGCAATCAGTGCGCCAGGAAGAAATATTAAAGCGAGTATGCATTTAAGTTTTTAGAAACCTTTAAACCATTCACAAACTTCATCTTTTAATAACATATATACTGATGATTAATACAGTTTTGTAATAAAATAAGTATATTTATAAAATGATAACTGAAACACTTA
This sequence comes from uncultured Kordia sp., assembly GCA_963932865.1. Taxonomy (GTDB): domain Bacteria; phylum Bacteroidota; class Bacteroidia; order Flavobacteriales; family Flavobacteriaceae. Next base: position 3,229 of record CAWVSR010000051.1, read on the forward strand.
CTTTTTTCTCACCTGATACTCAAGAGAGTGAAGGTGCATTTTTTTTCGACACAGGAATATCATGCGGAATTCCATCTCCAACAAATGATGTAGGACAAGAACGAATTTCTTTAGACAAAGAGCTAATTAAAAATAAAGAAGCAACTTTTTTTGCAAGAGTAAGCGGACAATCTATGATTGGTGCTGGTTTAGACGATAATGACCTTCTTGTTATTGACAGAAGTATTGCACCTACCAATAACAAAATTGCTGTTTGTTTTCTTGATGGAGAATTTACTGTAAAACGATTAAAAGTAGAAAGTAGTGGTGTTTGGCTTCAACCTGAAAACCCAAATTATCAAGCAATACAAGTAACTTCTGAAAATAATTTTATAATCTGGGGAATTGTAACTAATGTTGTTAAAAAACTCTAATTTACCATTTAGTATAAGGTAAATTACTTAATTGAGAGTTGTAATATTTATTTTGCCCTGTTACCTCATCTCCTAACCATTCTGGTTTTTCAAAAAATTCATGTTCAGAATTCAATTCAATTTCTGCAACAACTAAACCTTTGTTTTCTCCAAAAAATTCATCTATTTCATAAGTGTGAAGATTACTTTTTACTTCGTACCTAATTTTATCTATTACTCCCTTAACACAAATATTTAACAACTCTTTTGCTTCTTTTAAGTCTATTTCTTTTTCCCATTCAAAACGTGATGTTCCAGTTGAGTTTGACTCTCCTTTAATTGTTAAAAAACCTTGAGTTCCTTTAATTCTTACTCGAACGGTTCGCTGAGGATCAGTGCTTAAAAAACCTTGAGTAATTCTAGTTTTTTTAAAAGCTTCTTTCTTATAAGCATCAGAAACTAATAAAAATTTACGTTCTATTTCAATCATCATCTTTCAAAGATATAGTATTTTTGAAAGACACAACACAACTAAATGCCTTTCAATTTACCGCTTAGAAAAATTATTCATGTTGATATGGATGCATTTTATGCTTCTGTAGAACAAATGGATAATCCTGAGCTAAAAGGAAAGCCCGTTGCAGTTGGAGGAGGTGGTAAAAGAGGGGTTGTGAGTGCTGCAAGTTACGAGGCAAGAGTATTTGGGGTTAGAAGTGCTCTAAGCGGAACATTAGCAAGAAAACGCTGCCCTGATTTAATATTTGTAAAACCTAGATTCGATCGTTACAAAGAACTTTCTAATCAAATACGAAGTGTTTTTTATGAATTTACAGATAAGGTTGAACCATTATCATTAGATGAGGCTTACTTGGATGTAACTGAAAACAAAAAAAACATCTCAAGCGCCTCTATGATTGCTGAAAAAATTAGAGAGCGAATTTTTCAAAAAACCGGACTAACAGCTTCTGCAGGGATATCAATTAATAAATTTATAGCTAAAGTTGCAAGTGATTTTAATAAGCCAAACGGACAAAAAACAGTCGATCCTGAGGAAGTATTTACATTTCTAGAAGCTTTAGATATTAGAAAATTCTACGGAGTTGGAAAAGTTACTGCTGAAAAAATGTATCAACTAGGCATATATGAAGGAAGGGATTTAAAACAAAAAAGTGTTGAATACTTAACTACTCATTTTGGTAAATCCGGATCCTATTACTACAATGTCGTTAGAGGAATCCATCTTAGTGAAGTGAAAGTTAATAGATTACAAAAATCAGTTGCAGCCGAAAGAACATTCATTAACAATATTACTTCAGAAATATATATGCTTGAAAAACTAGAGCAAATTTCAGAAGAATTAGAAAAAAGACTCAATAAAAGTAATGTTTCCGGAAAAACGATAACACTAAAAATAAAATATAGCGATTTCACACAGCAAACAAGAAGCAAAACTATTTCATATTTTATTTCGGATAAACACTTAATACTAGAAACTGCTAAACAGTTATTATTTCAAGAAAAACCGAAAAACTCTGTTCGGTTGTTAGGAATATCACTTGGAAATTTAAATAATCGTGATGTAAAAGAAAAGAAAGAAAAAAGCATCTCATTTCAATTAAAATTTGATTTCTAGAAAAAAAAGCTTTCTAACATAGAAAAACAATTAGAAAGCTGGTTATTTCTTATTCTATAACAGATACTCTTAAAGTATTTACCATACCTTTTTTTACAATAGGCATTGCTGCTAAATTAATTAAATACTCTCCTTTACCTACAAATCCTCGTTCATTAGCAATTTTATTTACATCCTCTACAGTATCGTCAGTACTTACAAACTTATCGTAGTAAATACCAACAACTCCCCAAAGTAGACTCAATCTAGAAAGAATATTTTTGTTAGATGTAAATGCTAAAATATGAGCATTTGGTCTCCATGCAGAAATTTGAAAAGCAGTATAACCCGAGTTCGTTAGCGTACAAATTGCCTTTGCATCTATTTCATCAGCCATATGAGCTGCATGGTAACAAATAGATTTTGTAATATAACGTTCCGTTTTTACATGCGGTGGACGTTCAGGAACCACAATTAGTGGTGAATTTTCTACACTATTAATAATTCTTGTCATTGTTTCTATAACCTCAACAGGATATTTACCAATCGATGTTTCTCCAGACAACATTACAGCATCAGCTCCATCCATTACAGAATTTGCAACATCATTAACTTCTGCTCTTGTAGGTGTTAAACTAGTAATCATTGTTTCCATCATTTGAGTGGCAATAATTACAGGTATTCTCGCTTTTTTAGCAAGTAATACTAATTGCTTTTGTATTAGCGGAACCTCCTCTGCAGGTATTTCTACACCTAGATCTCCCCTTGCAACCATTATCCCGTCACAATATGGAATGATTTTTTCAATATTTTTAACAGCTTCTGGCTTTTCTATTTTAGCAATGATCGGAATTTTATACTCTGAATGTTCATTTATTAATTCTTGTAATAACTCTAAATCATCAGCATCTCGTACAAATGAAAGAGCTATCCAATCTACTTTTTGCTGCACTGCAAAAATTGCATCTTTAATATCTTTCTCTGTTAATGCAGGTTGAGATATTGCTGTATTTGGTAGATTTACTCCTTTTTTTGATTTTAAAGGTCCTCCCTGAATTACAACTGCTTCAACTTCATCTTTACCATTAGTACTTTTTACTTTAAAAATAAGCTTTCCGTCATCTAATAAAATACGTTCACCGGCCTTAACATCTTCTGGGAATTTTTCATAATTCATGAAAACACTTTTTGAATCTCCGTTAAAAGGTTTTCCCGTACGAAATTTTATAACATCTCCATCATTTACAATAACATCTTGTTTCATAACACCAACACGTAATTTAGGCCCTTGTAAATCTCCTAAAATTGCTGTGTTGTATTTGTATGTCTCGCTTAATTCTCTAATAATTTCAATTCTTTCTTTTACATTATCATAATCAGCGTGAGAAAAATTTATTCTAAATACATTTACCCCAGCTTTAATCATTTGGTGAATGACCTCTCTGCTAGAGCTTGCAGGACCTAAAGTTGCTACTATTTTAGTTTTTTTCATCTATATAATTAGTAAAAAATTAAATTATTTTTTGATTTTAATGTTGTGACATCTACTGCAAATGTTGTGATAATTTGAGGAATATCGTTCATTTTTAAGATCAAATTTTTAGTATCAATAATGCTATTTTCAATTTTAAGAAAATAATCGACTTTTTTATACTCTGGCAGCAAAAAAACTCTATTGTTTTTTGTCTCAAAAAACAACGATTCTTTATTTTTTAATCCTGCTTTATTTTCTACAAAAGCTTTATTCCCAACTAAACTCCAAAGTGATTGATTTTTTTCGTCATTAAATTCATAAAAATCGAAATCTTCAATTACTTCAGCTCTCTTAAACTGAATATTAAACGCAATATTCATAAAATAAGCTAAACGATAGGATTCTAATGATGTATGAATTGCTAGCAACTCAAAATCATCATCTAAAAAATCATCATAATCTAATTTAAAAGTTTTCATAATTACCTATACGATTCGCTTACGAAATATAAAGATAAAGTTTGATCATTAATCTTCTGCTATAGATTTGTTAATTCTTTACTATAATGATATCCTTTATCACTCAAAATTCAATATATTTATATTTTGGTGAAAAAGTGCTTTTTGTCTGTAACATTAATTATAAGTTTCGCACTAATATTTTTATGATGAATGACATTCTTTTTCAAATTAAATACACTTTTTCTCAAATGAGGATTACTCGAAAAAAAGATACCCATGAAAGACTAAGGGAGTCCTTTGGCAAACTAAAAGACGATTCTTTTGATTTTGATTATATTCAAAAATACTTCTCAAAAAAAGAACATTCAGAAAGCTATCAAGTATTATCCGATAAAACCTGTAATGATTTGGATTTTGATGATTTGTTTTTATTCCTTGATCGAACGAATTCAAAAGTAGGTCAACAATATTTTTACAACCATCTTCGTACAATAAAAGCAAATAAAAAGGAAACTAACCGAAATGAAGCCTTAATAAATAGCTTATCTAAAGATTCTGAATTAAGAATTTCGCTTCAAAAGCAACTTGAGAAACTTAAAAGTAAAGATGCATACTACGTCACAACATTGTTTCAAGAAGAGCACATAAAGCCTCCAAAATGGTTTTTTATCATCAAAATATTATCGTTTTCAAGTTTAGCATCATTAATATTATCTTTATATTATCCTATATTCCTTGCTCTTTCAACATTAATTTTATGTGTTAATTTTATAATTCATTATTGGAATAAAAATAATTTAACGCAATATATAAGTTCTATTCCAGAACTTTTAAAACTAAATAATGTGGCTTCGCATTTATATGCCAATCCGTTATTTAAAAACTTAAACCCTAAGTTGCCAAAATCTATTTCCTTAATAAATGAAGTTAAAAATAGAATGTCGTTTTTTCAACTTGAAGCAAAACTTCAAGGAGAAATTGAACTTATTGCATGGTTTTTCTTTGAGGTATTTAAAATAATATTTTTGCTTGAACCTTTGTTATTATTTGGCGTTTTAAAAAGGCTAAACACTAAAAGAGAGGATATCGAAAATGTGTTTCAGTTTGTTGGACATATTGATATGCTAATTTCAATTGCCTCTTTAAGAAAAGGACTGGATACTTACTGTTTGCCAATTATTACGAATGACAATAAAATCGTCGTTAAGGATATTAGTCATCCTTTAATTTTTAATTGTGCCACAAATAGTATAAAAATAGCTGAAAAATCAATACTGCTTACTGGCTCTAACATGTCTGGAAAAACCTCTTTTATTCGTGCCATTGGACTAAATGTTATAACAGGCTTGACAATTAATACTTGCTTTGCAAAAGCGATGACCTTTCCTTTGTTAAAAGTTTTTTCGGCTATTCGAATAAGTGATGATTTATTGAATGATAAAAGCTATTATTTTGAAGAGGTG
>CAWVSR010000052.1:0-8617 GCA_963932865.1 uncultured Kordia sp.
TATTTTAAAGATTTAGCTTTTTTTGATATTAATTTATCTTTTCGAGTAGAAGCTACATTAAAAAAAACACCGAGTACTTCTTTTTTTCAAATGAAAACAACAACCGATAGACTTTCAGATGAACGAGTTTATGGAGTATTATCATTTGTTTTAAAAGGTAAAGAATATCATTTAAATGTTTATCAAGGGAAACAGTTAATGATGCAAAAAGGATATGAAGATTATTTATTTTTACCTTTTTTAGACGATACCAATTCAGAAACGACTTATGGAGGTGGAAGGTATTTAGATTTAAGAATTCCAAATGGAGATAAAATTATTGTTGATTTTAATAAAGCCTATAATCCTTATTGTTATTACAATAGTAGGTATTCATGCCCAATAGTTCCCATTGAAAATTATGTACCTCTCAAAATAACTGCAGGAGTTAAAAAATAGTTATGAAATAATGGTGTTAAATAAAAAATATGTTTTTAATATTTTAGAAAATGCATTTGTATTATTAGTCTCAATCTCCATGCTTTCATAAGGTATTGGGAAAATAGTACAATTCAAAGGAGCTTATATAGATTTATCCTGCAAATTAGTTTCAGAGTTGACAGGGCAACAATTAATGTGGGCTTTTTATGGATACTCTTATAATTTTTCCTTGCTAATTGGTTTTTTTGAAATAATAGGGGCTATTTTAATTTTCTATAGAAAGACAAGATTAATAGGAAGTATTTTTACAAGCTTCATTTTATGTAATATAATTATTCAAGATTATATATTTCAAGTAGCTGCATTAAAAACAGCTGTTTTTTATAAAGTTTTGTTATTGGTAATAATGTTGTTTAATAAAAAAAAGATGGAAAAAGCGATTAAAAACTTACTAATTAAAACCAAGTTTTTATTTAATAGGAAACTACTAATTAAGTGCTCTTTATCAATATTGCTGTTTGTTATAATGAAATTTCTAGAGGTATATTTTCTATAGAATAAATGAAGATATTTAATTTACTTAACTAAAAACATTCCTAAAAAAACAGCTAAAAAACCAAGAATAAAACTTCCAATTGTATAAAGTGCAAAAGAAATAAAATCTCCAGATTTTAAAAATATATGGTTTTCATAAGCAAAAGTAGAAAAAGTGGTAAATCCACCACAAAAACCTGTAGCAAGTAATAAAGTTTGATTTTGTGTTAGTACATTTTCTTTAGCGGAAAGGCCTAGTATAATTCCAATAAGTAAGGATCCTAAAAGATTAGCAGCAAAAGTGCCATAAGGAATTCCTGTAACATCAGAGTTGAGGTATTTACCTAGCAAATACCTTAAAGAACTACCAAATCCTCCACCTAAAAAAACCAACAATATTGCTTTCATGTTACTAAATCTATCTACAGCTAAGATATAAAAATACTTCTAGTTTTTAAATTGTGAATATCTATCTCAAACAATATGTTTTGTAAGCTAAATCTTCTACTATATTTGCCTTCCTAAAAAATAAAGATATGAGCACAACTTGGTATGAATGTAAAGTAAAATATAGAAAATTAGATGACAATGGGGTTCAGAAAGTAACTACCGAGCCTTATCTTGTTGATGCAGTGTCTTATACAGAAGCAGAATCAAGAATTACGGAAGAGATGTCTATGTACATCAGTGAAGAGTTTTTAATAACCAATATAAAAGTGGCAAATTTTGCTGAAATTCATCCTTTTGAAAATGCTGATCGTTGGTTTAAAACCAAGGTTTCTTTAGTAGCATATGACGAAGAAAGCGGTAAAGAACGAAAAACAAATATGTATGTTTTAGTTCAGGCAAATGATGTAAAAGATGCTTTTGATAGTACTAATCTAGTAATGAAAGATACTATGGGTGACTATACAATACCATCAATAGCTGAATCTCCAATAATGGATGTTTTTCCTTATTTTGAAGGTGAAATTGAAAAAATAGCAAAATTTAATGCAGCTAAAGCTACCCCTGTTTTAGAAAAAGAAACTGAAGTCATAGAAGAGGAGTTGGTGTAAAACACACCGTTTTTAATTAAATACCTTAAAAAAGAGTGGTAATTCTAAATTATCACTCTTTTTTAGATTGTTTTAATAAGTAATTTCTGTCTATAATTCTCATCGTTCACTATTGCAAACAGAACATTTCTTTTTCTTGGTTAGTTTAATTACATTTATATAAATTTTATAAACCTTTTAAATAAATTATAATGAATTTTAAAATTATATTAGGTTTGACTATAGCATCTGCCTTAATAGTTTCATGTGCTAAGACAAATGAAAATGATAAATTAACTGTAAACACTGAAGTAACAAAAAGTGCAATTACAGATTTTGACTATACAGTAGAACAGTTTGCAGATATTAAAGTATTGCGATATCAAATTCACGGGTTTGATGCTTTAACACTAAAGGAGCAAAAATTAGTATACTATCTTACTCAAGCTGGACTTTCAGGAAGAGATATGATGTGGGATCAAAATTACCGTTACAATTTAACTATTCGTAAAGCATTAGAAAACGTATACACTACTTATGCTGGAGATAAGACCACTAATGATTGGTCTAATTTTGAAGAGTACTTAAAAAGACTTTGGTTCTCAAATGGTATTCATCATCATTATTCAAATGCTAAAATAACTCCAAGTTTCACTCAACCTTACTTAGAAACCTTACTTAAAGCTACAAATACCGACCTTTCAGGTGATGCTTTATCAGTTATTTTTAATGATATTGATGCAAAAAAGGTAAACTTTTCTAAAGGAGTGGATAATGTTGCACTGAGTGCTGTAAACTTTTATGGTATTGGAGTAACAAATGAAGACGTATCCTCGTTTTATGGAAAAATGACTTCCCCAGATAAAGATAAACCACTTTCTTTTGGTCTAAATTCTCAACTTGTAAAAGAAAATGGCAAATTAGTAGAAAGAGTGTATAAATCTGGCGGGTTATATGGTAATGCAATCGACCAAATTATTGGATGGTTAGAAAAAGCTAAGGAAGTAGCTGAAAATGAAGCGCAAGGTAACGCTTTAGGATTATTAATTAAATACTATCAAACAGGAGATTTACAGGTTTGGGACGATTATAATGTGGCTTGGACAGCAGCAACTGAGGGTAATATTGATTACATAAATAGTTTTATAGAAGTATACAATGATCCATTAGGATATAGAGGTTCTTATGAAACGGTTGTTCAAATCAAAGATTTTGATATGTCTGAAAAAATGTCTGTTGTTTCTAAAAATGCGCAGTGGTTTGAAGATAATTCTCCGTTAATGAAAGCACATAAAAAAGATAGTGTAGTAGGGGTTACTTATAAAGTTGTTAATGTAGCTGGCGAAGCAGGTGATGCTTCTCCAAGCACACCTATTGGTGTAAATTTACCCAATGCAAACTGGATTCGTGCAGCAGTAGGAAGTAAATCAGTTTCTTTAGGAAATATTATTGGAGCTTATGCAAATGCAGGTGGTTCGGGAAGATTAAAAGAATTTGCACACGATGAAGAGGAAATTGAATTAGAACAGCAATATGGTCAATTGGCAGATAAATTACATACTGCATTACATGAAGTAATTGGTCATGCATCAGGTAAATTAAATCCTGGAGTAGGAGAAACGAGAGAAACACTAAAAAATTATGCATCAACTCTTGAAGAAGGAAGAGCAGATTTAGTTGGGTTATATTATTTATATGATACAAAATTACAAGAGTTAGGTTTGGTTGAAGATTGGGAGAAAGTTGGTAAAACAGCTTATGACGGTTATATACGTAATGGTTTAGTTGCACAATTAATTCGTTTAGAATTAGGAGATGAAATTGAGGAGGCACACATGAGAAACAGGCAATGGGTTTCTGCTTGGGCATATGAAAAAGGAAAAGCAGATAATGTAATTGAAAAAGTGAAACGTAACGGAAAAACGTTTTATAATATAAACGATTACAATAAGTTACAGGAAATTTTTGGTCAGTTATTAAGAGAAACACAACGAATAAAATCTGAAGGGGATTTTAAAGCAGTAGAGGAATTAGTAGAAGGATATGGTGTTAAAGTAGATCAGGAAATACACAAAGAAGTTCTGCAAAGAAATAAACAATTCAAATCTGCTCCTTACAGTGGATTTGTTAACCCTGTTATAGTGCCAATAACAAATGAAAATGGTGAGATAACAAGTTTTACAATTGAACAGCCTAAAACTTTTGCAGAACAGATGATAAATTATGCTAAAAAGTATAGTTTTTTACCAACTGTAAATTAAAAAGTAAAATATTATTTTTAAAGCGTTTGAATTTTCTTCAAACGCTTTTTTCTTGTTCTTAATTCAGCAACATAAATTAACATAAATTCACTACATTTACGCTTTTATTTTTCACTATTAATAAAAGGAATTGGTACTAGCCAAGAATGAAAGCTTTAAGTTACATATTGTCCCCATTTTTTTTGATTTCATTTTTTTTGATTCTCATAGTTTTTCAACCTATGCAATGGTTTAGTTTGAAATTTATTAACTTTAATTCTTATCAAAAAATTGTTGATTTAATGAATTATGCATTAGTCAAAAATTTATTGCTTATTGGTGTAACTGTAAACATAGAAAACCCCCATAAATTGCCGGAAGGAACGACATTGGTTTTTGTGTCTAACCATCAAAGTTTATTCGATATTTCTCCAGTATCATGGTATTTTAGAAAATATAATCCAAAATTTGTTTCAAAAAAAGAACTAGGAAAAGGAATACCAAGTGTTTCTTTTAATTTACGAAATGGAGGAGCTGCTTTAATTGATAGGAATAACGGTAAACAAGCAATTGTTGAATTGGCAAAATTTGCAAAAAGTATCAATAATAAAAAATGGTCAGCAGCAATTTTTCCTGAAGGAACAAGAAGTAAAAACGGTAAGCCTAAAGAGTTTGCTACTAACGGATTAAAAATAATAACAAAGTACAATCCAGAAGGATATATCGTACCTTTGACGGTGAATAATTCATGGAAAGTATTTAAGTACGGAAAATTCCCTTTTGGAGTTGGAAGTCCAATAACGATTAAAACGCATGCCCCAATAAAAATAAGCTCATTGCCATTTAATGAGCTTGCAAAAAAAGTAGAACTTACAATAATAAAAGATATTAATTAATTATGTCTATAAAAAACATACGAATAGAAGTAATGCAAACACTCGAGAAAAATATCGATATGTTTGTAGATAAGTTCTTGATACCTGTAGAGCAAATTTGGCAACCAACAGATTTTCTGCCAAATTCACAGAAAGATACTTTTATTGATGAAGTAAAAGAAATTCAAGAAATATCCAAAGAATTAGATGATGATTTTTGGGTAGTAATGGTAGGAGATACAATTACTGAAGAAGCATTGCCAACTTATGAGTCATGGTTACTAGATTTAGATGGAGTACATCAAGATCCAGACAACGGATGGGCTAAATGGGTAAGAGCATGGACATCTGAAGAAAATAGACATGGTGATGTTTTAAACAAATACCTGTATTTGTCTGGTAGAGTGAATATGCGTGAAGTAGAAATGTCAACACAACATTTAATTGCAGATGGTTTTGATATTGGAACAGCTACGGATCCTTATAAAAACTTTGTTTACACTAGTTTCCAGGAATTGGCAACATATATATCTCACAATAACGTCGCTAAAATAGCAAAGAAAAAAGGACATAAAGCTTTGGCTAAAATGTCTAAAATTATTGCAGGTGATGAAATGAGACACCATATTGCATATACTGATTTTGTTAAAGAAATTTTTAAGATTGATCCTAGTGAAATGATGTTAGCATATCACTACATGATGAAAAATCAAATAATAATGCCTGCGATGTATTTAAGAGAATCTTTTGCAGAAAAGGCATCTTTGTTTGATCAGTTTTCAATCGTTGCTCAACGAGCTGGAGTTTATACTGGTTTTGATTATGTTGATGTAATGCGAAAACTAAATAAAGCATGGGAGATAGATAAAATAACTGGCTTAACTGCTGAAGCAGAAAAAGCAAGAGACTACTTAATGCGTCTTCCAGATAGAATGTATCGTTTAGCAGAAAGAGCAGTAATTCCAGATACTGCATACAAGTTTAAGTGGATGAATCAAATATAAATTAAAAAGCCCTATTCAATTTTTTTGAATAGGGCTTTTTAATTACAAACTACTTGTAAATAAAAGACTTCAGTGCATATATTAAACTAAAGAAGACAATCAAACCTATTAAGACCCAATAACTTCCTTTGTAATATTTTTGATGTATTTTTAAGTCCTTTCTGTAAGACCAAATCATCACTCCAACAAAAGTCAGGAAAAATAAGACAGCAAAATATAGTTGGCCCGTAGTAAACATAATTTTTTTATTTATTTTTATACGAAATTAATTAAAGTAAATCATTTAAATACATATACAATGAAAAAATATACTGATGCTGTCACAGAATTTCATACAGCTTTTAAAATAGGACATAGAGAAACTCCAAAGGCTGATTTAGGTTCTTCTAAGAATACACTTCGTTTTAATTTAATGAAAGAAGAAAATGAAGAATATTTAGAAGCTGCTCAAAATAATGATTTAATTGAGGTAGCTGATGCTTTAGGTGATATGCTGTATATTCTTTGTGGTACCATGATCGAGCATGGTTTACAAGATAAAATAGCTGCTGTTTTTGATGAGATACAAGAAAGTAATATGAGTAAGCTAGGTGAAGACGGATTGCCAATATATAGAGAAGATGGTAAGGTTTTAAAAGGTCCCAATTACTTCAAACCAAATATTTCTAAAATATTAGAGAGTAAGAATTAAAAAAAGCGGCATATAGCCGCTTTTTAATATTTAATACTTATGTATTTTAATTACTTAAATTTTATAACAGTAATTTCCATTTGATCTTTTTGCTTGTCCTTACTACTTGTAACACTTCCTCCAACTCTTGATCTTTTACCAAAACCTTTAGAGCCCCCAACCGTTGAGCTTACAGAACCCACAGAATTTACATATAAGTTTCCGAAAATAGCACCATCTCCACCATGTTTCTTTACTTTATCCATAATAATGCGTTGTACTTTTGAATCTTTGGTATTTACTTTAAAGTCACAATATAGTTTGCCAATTACTTCAAATTTTTTTTCAATATCAGCTTCTCGAAAATATATTTTGGCATTTTGTGTTTCTGGATAATCATTACCAAAGTATTTAAACTTGTTTGCACAACTACTTAAAACTAATACCATTGTTAAAATGGCAATTCTACTAATATTTTTCATGAATTATTTTTTACAGCTTCAAAATTACTAAAATAATTACTATTTGTTTAGTTGTTTTTTGAAAGACTTTATTTTGTTTCTATTCCTCTAACATTTCATAGGTTATCTTCAATACTGATTCAGAACCAGTATTTTTAGGATCTTGTTTTTCAGATTTTAATACTGAAATGTTTGTTGAGTCTTTTTTTGTTTTTAAATAGGCTAAAACATTTTCTACAAGCAATGTATTTGAGCTATCTACTAAGGAGTCAATTATTTTTATATTAGTCAATTTAGTTACAGCATCTTTAATATTAATGGTATCGTTGCCAACTTTATTTCTTAAATATTTCTCAAACTCATCATTTTCATTTAAATAATCTTTTGATGTTTCAAAAAAGAACTGTTTTCCAAGTTCTATAAAAGCGAATGACTCTCTTTGGATTTTTGGATCTGCAAAATGAGTTAATTTAATTTTTAACCCTTCTTTTTTTGTTTCCATTTCAAGTAACTTGTCCAGTTTATAAGTTTGTTTTTGGTTTGGTACAGCTTCTGTATATCTGAATTTAATTTCTTCAAATTCCTTTGGATTAGCGCCAACTAAACTTGCTAAAACATTTACGGAACTGGCAGCAGTTTTTTTAATTAAATTTTTAAAAGTATTCCAAATTATTTTACCAATTCGAACTTTAGGGTCATTTAAATCTCCCCTTACAGGTATATCCAGATTTACATCTCCATTTTTATCTTTTAGTAAAAACAAAGCAAACTTTAAAGGCAGTTTGTATAAACCTCCTTTTTCATTGGAAACAGATACATTTTTCACTAAAAGCTTGTTTTCACTTTTAACAGCTCCGTTAGTGATTTTTGATTTTGAATAATAATAAAAATCACCATTAAGGATGTTATGACCCATATAATATTTAGAATAAATATTTATATCAGACAATAAAAAGTTTTCAATAGTTAAGTCTAAATCTAGATTTTTGTAGTCATTTGGATTAAATCCAAGCTTAGCTTTTAGAGTACCTCTTTCGTTTAAAAGCATTTCTGAAAAAATATTAATATTTTCAGCATCACTTTTAATATCTTTTGATTCAAATTTTATTTTACTTAAGTGATAATCAAATTCATTTCCTGTTAAATTATCAGAGTAATCTAAAATTCCATTCGTTGTAATTAATTTATTTATAGCATAGTAAAGAGTAGTATTTGTTCCTGTGTTTTTTTCTTCATGAATTAAGACTTCATTACTTTCAACCTCTTTTTCCGTATCTATTTTAAATATCTGAAAGAAATTATTTGTTATGGAGTCCATTTTAAAAAACACATAGGGCTCATTAAATTTTAAGGTATCAATAATAAAAGCATTATTA
>CAWVSR010000053.1:0-8474 GCA_963932865.1 uncultured Kordia sp.
CAAGAAGACACTTCATAAGCTCGAAAAAGAAAATTTAATTGTGATTAATAACTCTAGTTGGTCGTTAACTCAAGAAGGATTTTTCGAAGCAAAAAATTTATATAACCAACACGCAGAATCAAATGACTAGTGCTCAAATTGAAATACAGTTGATTGCAAGTTTGGTAGCAATTGCCTGTGCAATTCCCGGTGTATTCTTGGTTTTAAGAAAAATGGCGTTAATTAGCGATGCTATAAGTCATGCAATACTTCCGGGAATTGTAGTGGGTTTTTTTATTACTCATGATTTATCCTCTCCTTTATTAATTATACTTGCGGCAATGACTGGAATACTTACTGTTTTTTTAGTTGAATTTATTCAAAAAACAGGTTTAGTTAAAGAGGATACTGCTATAGGATTGATTTTTCCTGCATTGTTTAGCATAGGGGTAATCTTAATTGCTCAAAATGCAAATGATGTGCATTTAGATATAGACTCTGTATTGTTGGGTGAATTAGCGTTTGCACCTTTTGACAGGTTGGTATTCTTTAACACAGACGTCGGGCCAAAATCATTATGGGTTATCGGTGTGATTTTGTCAATTACTTTGAGTTTGTTATTAGCGTTTTTTAAAGAATTAAAAGTGAGTACTTTTGATGTTGGTCTTGCATCAGCATTAGGTTTTTCTCCAGCGTTATTACATTATGGATTAATGTCAGTTGCATCAGTAACCACAGTAGGTGCGTTTGATGCTGTTGGAGCAATACTTGTAGTTGCATTAACGATAGCTCCCGCAGCAACAGCTTATTTGTTAACAAAGGATTTAAAGAAAATGATTTTTCTTTCAATTGGTTTTGGAGTTTTTTCAGCAATTACCGGGTATTGGTTAGCACACGGGTTAGATGCTTCAATTTCAGGCTCAATAGCGAGTGTTTTGGGGCTGTTGTTTTTATTGGTGTTTTTATTTGCACCGTCAACAGGAATGATTTCTGTTATTTATAAAGAACAACGTCAAAAAATAGAGGTGTTGTTATTGACTTTTTTATTGCATTTAAAAAATCACAGTGACGTCAAGGAACGTAATGTAAAACACTTAGGCGAGCATATTAATTGGAAAAAATCTCAGGCAAAGTCTGTGTTAGAATTAGCATTAAAAAATAACATGATTACTATTAACTCAGAAATTGTATCACTTACTGATAAAGGAGAGATGTTTACAAAAAATGCAATTAATTATATTACCGACCGCAGTGAAGAAGCTATTGAGGAAATGAAAAAAGAATTTTTCTTATTTCGTGGTTAAGTTTACATGTAGATTATTAAGTTCATAAAAAAGAGGTTTTTAAACGAGACTATTGCTTTTTAATCAAAAAAAGCCTTCATAATTTTAATGATAACGTTTTTTTTAATATTTTGCCACTTAGTTATAATCAAAAATATGTCTTGACATATTTTTTACTAGTGCCCTATGAAACAGAATAAAAAATCATCTTACTATATACTTGTAATTCTTTTTTTTGCAGTAGCTCCATTATTCGCCCAAACACATCCAAATCCACCTTCAAGGATAACACCACCCGTAGGTCTTCCTTTAGATGGAGGTGTATTAGTATTATTTGTGGCAGCCGTTTTTTATGGTGTTAAAAAGTCAATAAAGAAAAAGTAAAGGCTACATAGAATGTAGTCTTGCTACATATTTTCCTATAACATCAAATTCTAAATTAACTTCTGTACCCTTTACAAATTTATTAAAAACGGTGTTTTCGTAAGTATACGGTATAATTGCAACACTAAATTGTTTGTTTTTAGAGTTTACTACTGTTAAACTAGTGCCATTTACGGTAATAGAACCTTTTTCTATAGTTACATTACCTATGCTACTATCGTATTCAAAGGTAAAAATCCAACTACCATTTTCTTCCTTTATTTCAATACACTTTCCTGTTTGATCCACATGCCCTTGAACAATATGTCCGTCAAGTCTATCTCCTAACTTCATGCCTCGTTCAAGGTTTACATCGTCATGAATTTTTAATGTATTTAGGTTAGTTTTCTGAAGAGTTTCTTGAATAGCAGTAACAGTATATTCATTATTATTAATACCAACAACTGTTAAGCAAACACCATTATGAGCAACACTTTGATCTATTTTTAATTCTTCTGTAAAATTTGATTTAATAGTAAAATGAGTGTTTGTTCCCTCTTTTTCTATATTGATTACTTCTCCTAGAGATTCAATGATACCTGTAAACATCTTTTAATAAATAATTTAGTTACTTTTGTGTTTTTCAAAATTACAATAAATTTATTTTTTTTATTGTAAAGGAGTGTTAAAAAGACCCTCTTTTTAACTAGATAAATATTATTAATGATATGGGTGTAGACAAGAAAATTATTATTGGTATTTCTGTAGGAGACTTAAACGGTATTGGTGCGGAAATCATTTTAAAAACATTTGCAGATGTAAGAATGTTTGATTTTTGCACACCTGTTATTTTTGCATCTTATAAATCAATTCAATATTCCAAGAAATTTTTAAACCTGTCAACTCAAATTCAAAGAGTTGAAAGTTTAGATAAATTGGTTGATAAGAAATTGAATGTTTTAAATGTTTGGGAGGAATCATTTAATTTTGATTTTGGAAAAGAAACAAAAGAGGCAGGTAAATTAGCAATTTTATCGCTTAAGGCTGCAACGAATTCTTTAAAAGAAAAAAAAATTGATGGGCTTTTAACTGCGCCAATTAATAAAGCCAATATACAGTCTGAAGACTTTTCATTTCCGGGTCATACAGATTATTTAGCAAAAGAATTAGAAGGAAATGCTTTAATGTTTATGGTTTCAGATTCTTTGAAAGTAGGTTTGTTAACAGACCATCTTGCAGTAAAAGATGTGTCCAAAGAAATAACACCAGAGCTTATTAAAGAAAAAGTAATAACGATAAACGATTCCTTAAAGCAAGATTTTAAGATTAATAAGCCCAAAATAGCTGTTTTAGGTATTAACCCTCATTCTGGCGACAATGGTGTTATAGGTAAAGAAGATGATGAGGTATTAAGACCGACAATTCAAGATCTTTTTAATAAAAACATTATGGTTTTTGGTCCATTTGCTGCGGATAGCTTTTTTGGTTCTAGTAATTATAAAAAATATGACGCTATTGTAGCTTCATATCATGACCAAGGGTTAATACCTTTTAAAACGCTAACCTTTGGAAATGGAGTTAATTATACGGCAGGATTGTCAGAAGTAAGAACTTCGCCAGATCACGGAACAGCTTATGAAATAGCAGGAAAAGGTGTTGCGGACGAAAGTTCATTTACAGAAGCGTTATTTCAGGCAATTAAAATAGTTAAAAATAGAATAGAATATAAGGAGCTTACTAAAGATGTTTTAAGAAAAGGTAGAAAGATATAAACAAAAAAATGTTCATATCTATCGTAGTACTAAAATAAAAAGTTTTATATTTGCAGACTCAAAATAATTTTTTCAAATAACTGATGTATGAAAGAGTTTATAATTCCATTTGTTGGATTAAAAGAAGGAAAACATCAATTTGAGTTTAATATTACGAAAGCGTTCTTTGATTTTTTTAAATACGATGAATTTAATGATGTACAAATAACAACATCATTATTATTAAATAAAACTTCTACAATGATGGAGCTTGAGTTTATTTCTCAAGGTACTATTAATGTAAATTGTGATTTAACAAACGAACCATTCGATCAAGATGTTTATAGTGATTTGAAGTTGATTGTTAGATTTGGAGAAGAGTTTAATGATGAGAACGAAGAGATTTTAATTTTGCCACATGGTGAATATGAAGTTGATGTAAAGCAATATATTTATGAAATGATTGTTTTGTCAAAACCGTTTAAATTAAGTCATCCAGGAATTAAAGACGGTACTTTAGATATAGAGATATTATCAAGTATTGAAAAATATAGTTTAAAAGAGAGTATAGAGGAAGAATCGGAAGATGTTGATCCTCGTTGGAATAAATTAAAGAATCTATTAACAGACAAATAAGAATAAAATGGCACATCCTAAGAGAAAAATCTCGAAAACAAGAAGAGATAAAAGAAGAACTCATTATAAGGCAACTGTACCTCAAATAGCTACTTGTCCAACAACAGGTGAAGCTCATTTATACCACAGAGCACATTGGTTTGAAGGAAAGTTATATCACAGAGGTCAAGTTTTAATTGACAATTCTGTAGAAGAAGTAGAAGACTAAATTAAAATAGCATTGCTATTAAAACAACTCTCACGTAAGTGAGAGTTTTTTTTGTTTTAAATAAACTAATTAACGTTTTAATTTGTTTGTTTTAAAACAACTTTTATCATAAAGGTCGAATTATATTCTAAAAATGTCTAAAAAAGAATAAATTTAAATAATAGTGTATAAATTTTCATATTTATTAAAAAGAGGTTATTTTGCACTACTTTTTGATCAAAACGAGAGAAAAACAATGTTTTTTGGCTCTTTTTTAAACAAAAGATAAAAAAATGAATAATATAACCGCAGCAATAACCGCAGTTGGAGCTTATGTTCCTGAATATGTATTAACTAATGATATATTGGCAACAATGGTTGATACTAATGATGAATGGATTACTTCAAGAACAGGTATCAAAGAAAGAAGATTGCTTAAAGAAGAAGGAAAAGGAACTTCATTTCTTGCCATAAAAGCAGCTCAAGATTTATTGACTAAGTCAAAGTTAGATCCATCTGAAATAGATATGGTTATAGTTGCAAGTGTTACACCTGATATGCCAGTTGCCGCAACAGCAGTTTATGTTGCTAGTCAAATAGGTGCGGTAAATGCATTTGCATATGATTTAAATGCTGCATGTTCGGGTTTCTTATACGGCATGTCTACAGCTTCTGCATATATTAGTTCAGGCAGATACAAAAAAGTATTACTTATTGGTGCTGATAAAATGTCATCAATTATTGATTATACGGATCGAACTACTTCAATTATTTTTGGAGATGGTGCTGGTGCTGTCTTGTTTGAACCCAACCACGAAGGTTTAGGTTTAGTAGATGAGTATTTAAGAAGTGATGGTGTAGGTAGAGAAGCTTTAAACATTCCTGCTGGAGGATCTATTTTACCTCCTACCGAAGAGACAACAAAAAACAACCAACACTTTGTAGTGCAAGATGGAAGAACTGTGTTTAAAAATGCAGTATCTAATATGGCAGATGTAAGTGAAAAAATAATGCAACGAAATGACTTGTCTCACGACGATGTTGATTGGTTAGTAGCTCATCAAGCTAATAAGCGTATTATAGACGCTACCTCTCAAAGAATGGGTGTTTCTGATGAAAAAGTTCTAATGAACATCCAACGATACGGAAATACAACCTCAGCAACTTTACCATTGTTGCTTAGTGATTTTGAACATAAATTAAAAAAAGGAGATAATATTGTTTTTGCTGCTTTTGGAGGAGGTTTCACATGGGGATCTATCTATTTAAAGTGGGCATATAACCCTGAACATAATAATTAATAATCTAAATTTATTATCATGGATTTAAAAGAAATTCAAAACTTAATAAAGTTCGTAGCTAAATCTGGTGCTAGCGAAGTAAAACTAGAAATGGAAGATGTAAAAATCACCATTAAAACCGGAGGAGATGAAACAACAACTATTGTTCAGCAAATGCCTATGGCTTCTGCTCCTATGATGCAAGCTGCTCCAGGACCAGTTGCACCAGTTGCTGTAGAACAACCTGTTGCTCCCTCAGCTCCAGTTACTACTGAAGTAGTTTCTGAGGATTCAAAATACATTACTGTAAAGTCTCCAATTATTGGAACGATGTACAGAAAGCCATCTCCAGATAAACCTATGTTTGTTGAGGTTGGTCAAACTATAGCAGAAGGTGATGTGTTGTGTATTATTGAAGCAATGAAATTATTTAACGAAATTGAATCTGAAGTTTCAGGAAAAATTGTTAAAATTTTAGTGGATGATTCTTCACCAGTTGAATTTGATCAGCCATTATTTTTAGTTGATCCATCATAATGTAAAACCATAAATTTCATTTTTAAAATGAAATTTTTAACATCTTAGGTTATGTTTAAAAAAATATTAATTGCCAATAGAGGTGAAATCGCTTTGCGTGTTATAAGAACATGTAAAGAGATGGGTATAAAAACTGTTGCTGTTTATTCAACAGCAGATGCGGAAAGCTTACATGTAAAGTTTGCTGATGAAGCTGTTTGTATAGGGCCTGCTCCTAGTAGTGAGTCTTATTTAAAAATGTCTAATATTATTGCGGCTGCTGAAATTACAAATGCTGATGCAATTCATCCAGGATACGGTTTCCTATCTGAAAATGCTAAATTTTCTAGAATTTGTGATGAGCACGATATTAAGTTTATTGGAGCTTCCGGAGATATGATTGATAGAATGGGAGATAAGGCAAATGCTAAATCTACTATGATAGAGGCTGGAGTACCTTGCGTACCAGGAAGTGAAGGTGTTATTGAAACTTTTGAAGAGTGTGTTACTACGGCAGTTGAAACAGGTTATCCTGTGATGCTTAAAGCTTCTGCTGGAGGTGGAGGTAAAGGTATGCGTGCTGTTTGGAAGCCAGAAGATTTAAAAGATGCTTGGGATTCTGCACGTCAAGAATCTAAAGCAGCTTTTGGGAATGATGATATGTATATGGAAAAGCTTATTGAAGAGCCTAGACATATAGAAATTCAAATTGTAGGAGATTCTACAGGGAAAGCATGTCATTTATCTGAAAGAGATTGTTCAGTTCAGCGTCGTCATCAAAAATTAACGGAAGAGACACCATCTCCGTTTATGACAGATGATTTAAGACAAAGAATGGGAGAGGCAGGTGTTAAAGCTGCAGAATATATTAAGTATGAAGGAGCTGGAACTGTTGAGTTTTTAGTTGACAAGCATAGGAATTTCTACTTTATGGAAATGAATACTCGTATTCAGGTAGAACACCCAATTACAGAGCAGGTTGTAGATTATGATTTAATCCGCGAACAAATAAGAGTGGCAGCAGGAATTCCAATTTCAGGTAAAAACTATTTCCCTCAGTTGCATTCTATTGAATGTAGAATTAATGCTGAAGATCCTTACCATGGGTTTAGACCTTCACCAGGTAAAATTACTACATTACATGCGCCAGGAGGTCATGGTGTGCGTCTTGATACTCATGTGTATGCAGGGTATATGATACCGCCTAATTACGATTCTATGATCGCTAAATTAATTACAACTGCCCAATCTAGAGAAGAGGCAATTAACAAAATGAAACGTGCATTAGACGAGTTTGTTATTGAAGGTGTTAAAACAACAATTCCTTTTCACAGACAATTAATGGATGAGCCAGATTATGTGGCTGGTAATTATACTACCAAATTCATGGAAGATTTTGTGATGGAAAAAAAAGTTAGCACTATATAATCGCTGATAAATTAATACAAAAGCTCCTTTTAAAGGAGCTTTTTTTATTTTTGTATTATGAATTTAAGTTACTGGGAAAAAAAAGAATGGTTTTCAAATATAGATTTTGCTATTGTCGGTAGTGGAATAGTTGGTTTAAATGCTGCAATTAACTTGCGTAAAAAATATCCTAAAGCTAAAATAGTCGTTTTAGAAAGAGGAGTTTTGCCGCACGGAGCAAGTACAAAAAATGCAGGTTTCGCTTGTTTTGGTAGTATTTCTGAAATCTTATCTGATTTGAATTCGCATACTGAAGATGAAGTACTTCAATTAATTGAAAAACGTTGGAAAGGTCTTGAATTACTTCGTAACAATTTAGGAGATGAAACGATAGATTATCAGCAACATGGTAGTTTTGAATTATTTTCAAATTCAAATTCATTGTTCAATATCTGTTCCGATAAAATACAAGAGGTTAATAAATTACTACAGCCAATATTTAAAGAAGATGTATTTCATATCACTAAAAATAAATTTGGTTTTAAAAATGTGAAGGAAAACTATGTTTTCAATCAGTTTGAAGGACAAATTGATACCGGTAAAATGATGGTTGCCTTGTTAAAATTAGCGCAATTAAATGATATTAAAATACTTAATAATACAAAAGTAAATTCGTATGCAGAACATTCAGATTTTGTAGAAGTTTTACTTGAAAATAATTTTAGTTTCAAAACAAATAAGTTGCTGGTTGCTACAAATGGTTTTGCAAAACATTTATTAGGAGAAGCGGTTCAACCTGCTAGGGCACAAGTTTTAATTACAAAGCCAATTTCTAATTTACATGTTAAAGGAACATTTCATTTTGATGAAGGGTACTATTATTTTAGAAATATTAATGATAGAATTCTTTTTGGTGGAGGTAGAAACCTTGATTTTAAAGGCGAGGAAACCACAGAAATGCAAACCTCTAATTTAATTCAAGAACAACTAGAGTCACATTTAAAAAATATTATATTGCCTAATACACCATTTGAAATTGATCATAGATGGACAGGAGTAATGGGAGTAGGAT
>CAWVSR010000054.1:0-8379 GCA_963932865.1 uncultured Kordia sp.
TTTTTTATTTTCAGCAATAATTTCATTGGCATCTTTAGTGGTGATTTTAAACCAATTCATCCACTCACCTTCATAGGCATACCAAACCATACCCTTAAAAATATCAGTTTTTTGAGATACGGCATTTCCTTTTTTTGTTTTTAATTTTACATTTTTATCAGGAAAATGTTTCAGTGCATCTAAATAAGAATCTAGCTCATAGTTTAAGCAACATTTTAGTTTTCCACATTGGCCTGCTAATTTTTGAGGATTCAGTGATAATTGTTGATAACGTGCTGCAGATGTACTTACAGATCTAAAATCAGTCAACCAAGTTGAGCAGCATAATTCTCTTCCGCACGAACCGATACCACCAAGTCTTGCTGCTTCTTGACGAAAACCTATTTGACGCATCTCAATTCTAATATTAAATTCTTTAGCAAACTCTTTAATTAGTTGTCTAAAATCTACACGTTCTTCTGCAGTATAGTAAAAAGTTGCTTTAGAAGCGTCTCCTTGAAATTCTATGTCAGAAATCTTCATTTTTAATTTTAACTGGATAGCAAGTTGTCTAGCACGAACCTTCATAGGTTCTTCTCTATCTCTTGCTTTGGTCCAAATATCAATATCTTTTTGTGAAGCTTTTCTGTATATTTTTTTTACATCTTCACTGTCAATTTTTACTTTCTTTTTTTTCATCTGTACTTTAACAAGTTCTCCTGTTAAAGTAACCATTCCAACATCATGTCCTGGAGATGCTTCAGTAGCAATTATATCTCCTATTGATAAAGTTAAGTTTCCGGTATTCTTAAAGTAATGTTTTCTTCCGTTTTTAAATCGTACTTCAACACAATTAAACGGTTCTTGTCCGTTTGGTAAAGTCATGTTTGATAACCAATCAAAAACTGTAAGTGTGTTACATCCGTCAGATGAACATGTTCCATTACTTTTGCAACCTTTTGGTTTTCCGTCTGTTGCGGTACCACAATTATTACAAGCCATAATATATATAGAGCCCCTAGAGGCGTAAATTCGTTAAAAAAAATAGTATCGGTAAATATACATTTTTTATTCAAAAGGCTTATATGTAAAGCATTAAAATACAAAAAGCTTCTGAATATACAGAAGCTTTTTGTGGGCTAATTCGTTGTTAAATTTTAATCTAATGATACGATTTCGAAGTGTATCTCGAAAATCATTCAGATTAAAAAAAAGAATATTAACCACCGTCTAGTTTACAACTACTAATTATTAAAGTAGTAGCTGAGAAGTCTTTTGTTTTTGTATTAATGTGTAATTTTAAAAATCTCATTTAAATATTTATATAATATTCTATTTAGTAGTTAAAAACTTGATAACCTTACACTTAAGTATTTAATAATGAGTGTTTCTGTTTATAACTTGAAAAATTTATGATTGGATGCCTTAAAAAGAAACTGTACTTTAGCAGAAAGTTAAAATAAAACGGGATTTATGAGTTCAGAGAAAGAATCAAAATTAAAAGCATTAAAGCTTACTTTAGATAAATTAGATAAGGCGTACGGTAAAGGAACTGTGATGAAGATGGGTGATAGACCAGTTGAAGAAGTAGATGCTATTTCTACTGGTTCATTAGGTCTAGATTTAGCTTTAGGTGTTGGGGGTTTACCAAGAGGTAGAGTTATTGAAATTTATGGTCCTGAATCTTCTGGTAAAACAACATTAACATTACATGCTATTGCAGAAGCTCAGAAAAAAGGTGGTATTGCTGCTTTTATTGATGCAGAGCATGCTTTTGATCGTTTTTATGCAGAAAAATTAGGTATTGATGTAGATAACTTAATTATTTCTCAACCTGATTATGGAGAACAAGGGTTAGAAATTGCAGAAAATTTAATTCGTTCTGGAGCGATAGATATTATTGTAATTGATTCCGTTGCAGCATTAACTCCAAAAAGTGAAATTGAAGGGGAAATGGGAGATTCTAAAATGGGACTTCATGCCCGTTTAATGTCTCAAGCTTTAAGGAAACTTACTGGAGCTATAAACAAAACAAACTGTACCGTAATTTTCATTAATCAATTAAGAGAGAAAATTGGTGTTATGTTCGGTAACCCTGAAACAACAACTGGAGGTAATGCATTAAAATTTTATGCCTCTGTTCGTTTAGATATTAGAAGGTCCACTCAAATTAAAAATAGTGATAGTGCTGTTATAGGAAATAAGACTCGAGTTAAAGTTGTTAAAAACAAAGTAGCACCTCCTTTTCAAATGGCTGAATTTGACATTATGTATGGGGAAGGAATTTCTAAAGTTGGAGAAATAATTGATTTAGGAGTTGAATTTAATATAGTTAAAAAGAGTGGCTCATGGTTTAGCTATGGAGACACTAAACTTGGTCAAGGTAGAGACGCTGTAAAAAAATTACTTAAAGATAATCCAGAATTAATGGATGAACTGGAAGAAAAAATAGTTACTGCGATTGCTGAAAAATAATTAATCATGCGTATAAACTAAAAAAACCTGGAACTTCCAGGTTTTTTTAGTTTATACGCAACCTTTTGTAACTTTATTCATCTACATAAAATAGTATTGCATTCATTATAAAGAATTTTCAATCAATTATTTTTTAATTAAAAACTTTTAAAATAACATGAGTTTAGAAGAACTCATTGAGAAATGTAAAAAGAATAATAGAAAAGCACAGGGAGAATTATATAATTTATATTCTAAAAAAATGTTTACCCTATGTTTGAAATATTCCAAAAATTATGCGGAGTCGGAAGATAATTTGCAGGATTCTTTTATGACGATTTTTAAAAAAATTAAACAATATAATGGTAAGGGTTCTTTTGAGGGGTGGATGAAAAGGATTATGATCAATACAGCACTTCAACGTTACAGAAAAACGAGTGTTTTAGATGTAATTAAAGACGATGATTTTTTAGAAGATGTTGTAGAGATTGAACAAGAGAATATTCCTTTAGATTTTTTATTATCTATAATACAAGAATTGCCAGATAGGTATCGATTAGTTTTTAATTTGTATGTATTGGATGGTTTTTCACATAAAGAAATTGCAAGTACATTAAATGTATCAATAGGAACATCAAAATCAAACTTATCAAGAGCGAGGAATATTTTGAAAGACAAAATTGAAACTAATGAGTTTAAGAATAAAAAAACACCTTAGATATGGCTAGTAAAAGAAATATAGATGAGATGTTTAAGCAGCAATTTAAAAACTTTGAAGCTACTCCAAATGATGCTGTTTGGGATAATATTCAATTGAAACTAGATGAGAAAAAATCTATTAAATTCTTAATTTTTGTAAGAATTATTTTTTTAGGTTTAATTATTAGTTTAGTTAGTTTGAGTTTAATTCTGATAAAAAATAATGGGTTTAATGATGTTGATGGTTTAGGATTGGAGAGCAACAAAAAATTAATTAATAATTCTAATATAAAATTAAATAAAAAGTTCCGTAAAGTAAATGATAAAAAAGGGATTTATCCATTAGATAAAACTTCAGATACAAACTTAATAGTTAGAAGTTTTAAAAATAAATTTATTCAAAGTGATTTTAATAAATCTATTTCACAAATAAATAATGATAAGGGAAAATACAAAGTTAAAGCTAATTTAAAATCCTTTTCAAGTGAAAGTAATTTATTAGAACATCATAAATCTTCAAATAAAAACAGTAAAACTATTAAAAATGACTCTAGTGTTTTTTCTAGTTTTAAAACTAGGCTTTTCGTTTCTAAAAAAGAAATTGATAAAAAGTTATTGAGTGATAATATAGAAACGAAAAAATTTAGTGATACTATAGTAGAAAAAATTAATTTTATTACTGATGATGTTTCAAAATTAGATGACATTGAGGTTGTTGAATTATCTGTCGATGAATCTTTAGAAGATCTTATTTCTAAGCTAAAAGAAAATAACTTAAAAGATATTGCGGTTAAGCGATGGAGCATTAAATCAAATATATCTCCAGTATATTATAATTCATTAAGTGTAGGTTCTCCAATAAATAATGATTTGTCACAAAACAATAAGAAAGGTAAAATTACTATGAGCTATGGCTTAGGGGTTGGGTATGTTTTAAGTGATAAGCTAGCATTAAGAACAGGGGTTAATAGTGTTTCTCTTGAGTTAGAGACAGAAAACGTATTCTTTATAAATGATTCTAGGTCCACAACTAAAGATGTTAGTGTTGAAAATATAAATTTAAACCAGGCAAATAGATCATTAGTTATTTCCAATTATAATAGTTTGGTAAACTCCCAAATGCCAGTTACATTTATTTATAATTCTAGTTTGAATCAACGAATAGAATATATAGAACTGCCCTTTGAATTAAACTATAACATATTAGATAAAAAAATAAAGATTAGTCTAATTAGTGGTTTTAGTACTTTTTTCTTGGACAAGAATGAATTATATAGTGAAATTAATGGGGTAGAATCATATATAGGCAAGGCTAATAACTTGAATAAAATTAGCTATAGTGTAAATGCTGGAATTGGTTTTAATTATAATATTTCAAAAGAATTTAATTTTAATTTTGAGCCAACATTCAAGTATCAATTAAATACATATAGTAATAATTCAGGTGGGTTTAGGCCATATATTTTAGGTATTTATACTGGGTTTAGCTATAAGTTTTAACTAATTAAGGTGTAAATTATAGTTTTTTAACTCGTTGTAAATAAGTGTTCTTGTCTTATCTCTTAAGGTATTTTTAGCTGCAATGGTTAATCCTTTAGTAGGTATAGGTTTGTGTATTGTGGCTCTCATTTTACCTGGTGACCCTCCTGATAGAAAGTCATAAGGTAGTCGTTTTAAATTGTCAGCAAATGTCATCGGTACAATTGGTATTTGGTGTTCTATTGCAAGGCGGAATGCACCGTTTTTAAATTCACAAATTAACTCACAATCATTGTACACACCTCCTTCAGGGAAAATACAAATACTTAGTCCTGAGTTTAATCTTTGTTGAGCCCTATTGAATACCTCTTTTTTACTTTTAGAACTATTTCTGTCAACAAGTATGCAGGTTCTTTTATAGAAATATCCAAATAAGGGTATTTTAGTGAGTTCTTTTTTTCCAACAAATACAAACGGGTTTTTTTCTATGGCAAACATTAACATAATATCTGTCATAGAGGTATGGTTTGCTACAAACATGTAGCTCTTTCCGTAAATTACTTCAGCTTCTTTTTTAACTTTTATTTTATACCCCATTCCAAATAAAATTATTTTTGACCACAATCTTGCGAGGCTAAAAAAGTAGGGGTACCATTTATCTTTCGAAGATGTAATTAGTAGAAAAGGAAATAGAATGATTATTGGTGCTGCAACGAGTATATAAAACCAAATTCTGTATGTAATTCTTCCTATGTATGTAAGTATTTTCAAAATATAATATTAAGTTTCAAAAATAACTTTTTTATGAATGTTGGTTTCAATAAATTTACAAAAATCTTTTAAGTAAATTATGGCAAGAATATTAACAGGAGTTCAAAGTACAGGGACGCCACATTTAGGTAATTTATTAGGGGCTATTATTCCAGCAATTGAGATGGCAAATAATCCTTTAAATGAGTCTTATTTGTTTATAGCAGACATGCATTCATTAACCCAAATTAAAGACGCAAAAGTTTTAAAAGAAAACACGTATTCGACCGCTGCTGTTTGGCTTGCTTTTGGACTTAACTTTGAAGAAACTGTATTTTATAGACAAAGTGATGTGCCTCAAGTTACTGAGCTTTCTTGGTATTTAAATTGTTTTTTCCCTTTCAAAAGATTAGAGTTAGCACATTCATTTAAAGATAAAGCTGACAGATTGGACGATGTTAATGGCGGGTTGTTTACTTACCCTATGTTGATGGCTGCAGATATATTATTATATGATGCAGAGATTGTGCCTGTTGGTAAAGACCAAATGCAGCATTTAGAAATGACTAGAGATGTAGCTTCTCGTTTTCATAATCAATTAGGAGAAACTTTTGTACTGCCACAAGCTAAAGTCCAAGAAGAAACTATGTATGTTCCAGGGATTGACGGAGTGAAAATGAGTAAAAGTAAAGGTAATATTATTAATTTATTTCTTCCAGACAAACAGTTGAGGAAACAAGTAATGAAAATAGCTACCGATAGTACTCCTTTAGAAGATTCAAAAAATCCGGATACATGTAACTTATTTGCGCTTTACAAATTGATTGCTAGTGAAAGTCAAATTTCTGAAATGCGAATAAATTATATAAATGGCGGCTATGGTTACGGGCATGCAAAACAGGCCTTTTTTGAATTGCTTATAGAGAAATTTAAAAAAGAAAGAGCATTATATAATTACTACATGGAGAATATTTCAGAAATAGATAAAGCATTATCCATTGGTGCTGAAAAAGCTTCCGAAACAGCTAGTGAGGTTTTAAAAAGGGTAAGGTTGAAATTAGGATTTATATAAATAATTTAGGGCAAAAAATATAATTTTTAGAGAGTGGCTTTAGTTTTTATTGTTACTCTCTTTTAATTTTATCTTGTAATGCAAAAAACGCTCGTTTAGAAGCTTTTTCTTCAGCCTTCTTTTTAGAGGTTCCTCTACCTTTTGCAACTACTTTATCATCAATACGAAGCTTTACTGCAAAATGTTTGATATTGTCATTTCCCGTGTCGTCATAAACAAGATATTTGAATATTTTCTTTTCTTTTTGACACCATTCTATTAATAAACTTTTGTAGCTTATTACTTTTCCTTCAAGTCTTTCAATGTCAACATAGGGCTTGATAACATTTTCATAGATGAATTTTTCAGATCCTTTATATCCTTTGTTTAAAAAAATAGCGCCAACCAATGCTTCAAATACATTTCCATGAATATTGTCGCCAAAATTATCTTTACTCATTTTGCTTTCAACTAGTTCTAGTAGTCGTAGGTCTTTTCCGAGTTCATTTAAGTGTTCTCTACTTACAATCTTAGAGCGCATTTTTGTAAGGTAACCCTCATTTCCATGAGGTACTTTATTGAATAGGTACTCTGCTATTACAGAACTTAACATTGCATCACCCAAAAACTCCAATCTTTCATAGCTAATTGTGTTTCCTTTATCGTTCCTTTTGTTACAAGAACGGTGGGTAAATGCTTCTTCGAAGTGAGAAATATTTACAGGTTTAAAACCAGTTATTTTACTTATTTTAACAAAAAAATCCCCGTCTTCCTTAGAAGTTCGGGAATTAAATATTTTTCGAATGATTCTTTTCATTCAAATATATTAGCTTAATTTTTTAAATAGTACACATGCATTATGTCCACCAAATCCAAATGTATTGCTCATCACAACATTAAGTTCTCTTTTTTGAGGCTTATTAAGTGTCAAGTTTAACTTTTCATCTATATTTTCATCATGTGTCTCATGATTAATAGTTGGAGGTACTATTCCGTGCTTCATGGCCAATATAGAAGCAATTGCTTCTATTGCACCAGCAGCACCCAATAGATGTCCTGTCATAGATTTTGTTGAATTGATGTTTAATTTATAAGCATGTTCTCCAAAAACACTTTTAATTGCTTTAGATTCTGCAATATCACCTAGCGGAGTAGATGTTCCATGCATATTAATTGCATCAATATCTGTTATGGATAATCCTGCATCTTCAATACAGTTTTTCATAACATTTTTTGCTCCTAATCCTTCTGGATGTGGAGCGGTCATATGGTGTGCATCGGCTGATAAACCTCCGCCGGCAAGTTCTGCATAAATTTTAGCACCTCTTGCAATTGCATGTTCGTATTCTTCTAGAATTAAAGTTCCTGCACCTTCTCCTAAAACAAACCCGTCTCTGTTTGCGTCAAATGGCCTTGAAGCAGATTGAGGGTCGTCGTTTCTTGTTGATAAGGCATGCATTGCATTAAATCCGCCAATACCAGATTCTGTAACAGCTGCTTCAGATCCGCCAGAAACAATAATATCAGCTTTTCCAAGCCTAATATAGTTCATAGCGTCTATCATAGCGTTTGCTGAAGATGCACAGGCAGATACCGTTGTAAAGTTAGGTCCTCTAAATCCGTATTTAATTGAGATGTGCCCTGGGGCAATATCAGCAATCATTTTAGGGATAAAGAAAGGATTGAATCTAGGTGTTCCATTACCTGTTGCAAAATTAGTAACTTCTTTTTGAAAAGTATCAATTCCACCAATTCCGGCACCCCAAATTACTCCAACTCTATCCTTATTTATTTTATCTAAATCTAAACCAGAGTCTACAATAGCTTCGTCAGAAGAAACCATAGCGTATTGCGCATAGAGGTCTAATCTTCTAGCTTCTTTGCGGTCAATAAAGTCTGTAACCTTAAAATCTTTTAGTTCGCAAGCAAACTTTGTTTTGAATTTAGAAGTATCAAAGCGAGTAATA
>CAWVSR010000055.1:0-8317 GCA_963932865.1 uncultured Kordia sp.
AACTAAACATACATTAGATAATTGTATAGCTACAAAAGAGGTAGTTGTAAATATTGTAAACTATGATATGGTACAACAAATGTCATTAGCTAGTACCGCTTATGCTAAAGGCGTAAATGAGTTTGAAAAAGCAGGATTTACAATGCTAAAATCAGAAAAAATAGCACCTTATAGAGTAGCAGAAAGTCCTGTTCAATTTGAATGTAAAGTTAAAGAAGTTGTAGCTTTAGGAAACGAAGGTGGTGCAGGAAATATGATTATTTGCGAAGTAGTAAAAGTTCATATACAAGAAAATATTTTAGATGAACAAGGCAGAATTGATCAACATAAAATAGATTTAGTTGCAAGAGCAGGTGGAAGTTATTACAGTAGAGCAAAAGATGGATTTTTTGAAATACCAAAACCAATAGCAACTTTAGGAATAGGTGTTGACGCAATACCTAATGAAATAAGAACGAGTAATATACTAACAGGTAACGACTTAGGGATGCTAGGTAATGTTGAAGAGATACCAACTAATGAAGAAGTTGCTATCTTTAAGGAAGAAATGGTGGAAAAATGTGCACATATTCTAAAAGCAAGTAAAGAAGATATGCATAAAAAAGCTCATGAATATTTAGAAAAAGGAGATGTCTCAGCAGCTTGGAAGCTATTGTTGATAAAATAAAAAAAACAATACTTTTTAAAAAACAAAAAATATGATAGAACTGTTCATTTTTATCTATTTTTGTGTTGTAAATATCACATACTAATATACGAATAATGGAAGTACAAGGGAAAATTAAAATGGTAGGGCAAACTCAGACTTTTGGAAGTAATGGGTTTAGAAAGAGAGAAGTAGTAGTAAATACTGAAGAACAATACCCTCAATCTATTATGATTGAATTTGTTCAAGATAAATGTGATTTATTAAATTCATACCAAGTAGGTCAAGATGTAAAGATATCCATCAACTTAAGAGGAAGAGAATGGGTTAATCCTCAAGGAGAAACTAAATATTTCAATTCTATTCAAGGATGGAGAATAGAAAACTTAATGGCAAATCAAGGAGCTGCTCCAGGGATCCCTCCTGTTGCTCCAGTTGATGCTTTTGAACCAACTTCAGATTTTAAAGAACAAGATCACGACGACTTACCTTTCTAATTCGAAAATATAAATTAAGTCTTTAACTAATAAAAGCCCTTTAGATATAACATCAAAAGGGCTTTTATCTTTTAACCCTTTAAAAAACATCATTTTACAATAAATATCAATTGATTTTATATTTTTATGAAAAATGGGGAAATTAATTAAATTCAAACCTAATGTATTTGTTAACTAGCGATATAGAATTCCCAAATCCTAATCAAGCAGACGCTAATGGATTATTAGCTATAGGAGGTGATTTATCTAGCAAAAGGCTCTTAAAGGCTTATAATAGTGGTGTTTTTCCTTGGTATAATGAAAATGAGCCTTTATTATGGTGGTCTCCAAATCCTAGAATGGTTTTATTTCCTAAAGAATTAAGAATCTCAAAAAGCATGAGAGTAATTTTAAGGAAAGAAATATTTAAAATAACGTTTAATAAAGCGTTTAATGAGGTAATTCAAGAATGTGCAGAAATAAAAAGACATAATCAAGAGGATACTTGGATAACAAATGACATGATCAAAGCTTATATTGGATTACATAAAGAAGGGCATGCATTATCTGTAGAGGTCTGGAAAGAAGAAAAACTTGTTGGCGGATTATATGGAATTGACTTAAAGGACAAAAAAGTATTTTGTGGAGAAAGCATGTTTTCTAAAGAGAGTAATGCTTCAAAAGCAGCATTTATTACTTTAACGAAAGAACTTAAAGAAAAGGAATACAAAATAATTGACTGTCAAATGCATACATCTCATTTAGAAAGTCTAGGTGCTAGAGAAATTGACAGAAAAGAATTATTAGAGATACTACAATAACTACCAAATATCTATATATTAAAAAATCCAGCTAATGCTGGATTTTTTAATGCAATAATATAAAAACATTACTTACCAGGCTTAACTGATAAATAACTGATTTTCAACATATTCTCTTTTCTAAGCTCTTGCTTTACATCAGATACTAATCCCATATTTGTGTTTTGATCTACTTTTAAAGCAGTAACCATAAATGGAATAATTTCTTCAGATCTTACAGCTCTTGCAGCATAAATAAATTGTTTTAAATCTGAAGGTTTAGCTATTTTATCATTTAACTGTAAAACAGCTTCTTCTCCAAACTTCTCATAACCTGCAACTGGCTTTCCAGCATAGATATACATTACCCTATCATTTTTACGATTTAGCTTTTCGATATCATCAGCTTGAGGTAGTTTGTTTTGAACCATTAAGGAGTCGTCTTTCATAACAGTAACTGTCATAAAGAAAAACAATAACATAAATACAATATCAGGTAAAGCTGCTGTGGAAGCCTGAGGCAATTCACCGTCTTTTTTCTTTTTAAACTTTGCCATAATTAATTGGATTTAGATTCAGCCTCAGAGATAATTTGAGGGTACATTCCTTTCAACTTCTTTAAACGCGTATCAAGCTTTTCTTTTAAAGAAGCATCTTTAACTTTAGGATCTTTAAAAATAGTATTCATAGCCGTAAAAGTATTCCCCTGACCGTATAAACGAACAGCTTCTCTATTACGTAACTCTGTATATGCTGCACCCAATTCATTTTGAATAGCGACGTATGTACTATAACTTGTTTCACGCTCATTTTTTAACGCAATAATAGCTTTAGAAGGATGATCAGAGGATTCAGCACTTCTTGAACCTTGACAATAGTCACATTTAGTTCCTTCTGTTCCTTCACCACCACCATTATCGATAAAATCAATAGCAGCTTTTTTTAAGTCTTTAAGTTCCATCAGTTCATCCTCAACTAACATCTTATCATTCTTATTTACTACAACAGTAAAAATATTTTTCTTTTTAATTATTGGAGGATTTTCAGGTGGCGTTTCCTCCCAACGAGGAAGCTTACGTGTTATACCGTTATCCTGCTCAATAGTTGTAGTTACTAAGAAAAAAATTAGAAGCAAGAAAGCAATATCTGCCATAGATCCTGCATTCACTTCAGGTATTGATCTTTTTGCCATAATTTATTTGTTTAAAGCTTTCTTAACTCCAGATGCAACCATAGCTCCTAAAGCCACAATTATCAAAATGTAAAATACTCTTAAACCAGTACCAACTAATTTTGACCCAGACTCAGAAACCATTTGTTCTCCAGTATCATTTAATACTTCTTGCCCACTAGACAATCCATAACTAATTCCAATTATTACAAGTAAACCTAATAAGGCAATACCTGCTATTTTAACTTTTGCAGGGTTAGAAGCAATATTTTTTAATGATAATACAATAGCAATTGCTCCTGCACCAAACACTAAAATCTCTCCAAACCATAACATCATGTCAATTGCTGAACTATCTTCACCGCCATTGTTAATCATAATCATTAACGCTACAGCTATAACAAAAATTACAGCAATACCAATAGTTAATATCTTTTGTAAATTCATAATTATATATGTTTTTACCTTGATATATTACCAACTCATAAAGAGCTAGTAATCATCAAGAGTTATTATTTTTTGTTTGCTACTAATAAATCAATCAAAGAGATTGAAGCATCTTCCATATCATTAACGATAGAATCAATCTTTGCGATGATATAGTTATAAAAGATCTGTAAGATAATTGCTGCTACAAGACCAAATACAGTTGTTAATAAGGCAACTTTAATATCCCCTGCAATTAATGATGCATCTAATCCACCTGCTGCAGATATTTTATCAAAGGCTTGAATCATACCAATTACAGTTCCCATGAACCCTAACATTGGTGCAATAGCAATAAATAAAGAAATCCAAGAAACATTTTTTTCTAATTGTCCCATTTGAACTCCACCATAAGCTACAATAGATTTTTCGACAGAATCAATACCTTCATTAGAACGCTCTAATCCTTGATAAAAAATTGAAGCAACTGGTCCTTTTGTATTTCTACAAACTTCTTTTGCAGCTTCAACACCACCTGAATTTAAAGCTTCTTCAACGTTTTGAGTTAATTTTTTAGTATTAGTAGTAGCCATATTTAAATAGATGATTCTTTCGATAACAAAAGCCAAACCTAATATTAAACACAATAATACAATACCCATGAAACCAGCACCACCTTCGATGAATCTAGTCTTTAATACTTCATGCCCAAATCCTTCTGCTGGAGCATCTTGAACAATTGTTACAGCTTTAGCATTAGCTGAAGCTAGCATCATTCCTACTACTGGTAAAATTGAAAATACCTTTTTCATTTTTTTAAATCTTAATTAAATTAGTACTACTTGTTTTTTTACTGTGAAAATTTTGATATTTCTGTTTAGATAAAATTTTAAAATTTAACAAAAAATTTATTTTTTTAGACCTAAACAATAAACGACTGCCAAATAACAAAAAAAATGTGATTTGATGAAATTTAAACTCTATTTTTTTTAAACATTATCATATTCTAGAAGTCAACTCACCTCTTTTAGAATTCTCAAATTCAAATTTAAATTGATCGTTTGACAAATTTTTTGACAATAAATACATCATTTTTGTAATTGCTGCCTCAAAAGTAATGTCAAAACCTGAAATTAAACCTATTTTTTCTAAATAAGTACTAGTTTCATAATGCCCCATAATAACACTCCCTCCAACACACTGTGTTACATTAACAACATGAACACCTTTATTTATTGTAACTTTCAATAAATCTACAAACCATTTTGATGTTAACGCATTACCAGCACCGTAACTTTCTAAAATCACTCCTTTAATTTTTGGTGTTTCCAAAACAGCTTTAACTACCACATTAGTAATTCCAGGATATAATTTTAAAACGGCAATTTCTGTACACATCTTTTTATGAACAAAAAACGCGTCAGATTCATTACAATCAAGTAAATTCTCAGACAGAACTTTTAAATGAACTCCTGAAACTGCTAATTCAGGATAATTTAACGATGTAAATGCTTCGAAATGTTCTGCATTAATTTTTGTTGTTCTATTAGCCCTGTATAATTTGTACTCAAAATACAAACAAACTTCTTTAATTTTGGGAATTCCTTTCTCTTGAAGTGTGGCAATTTGAATAGCGGTAATTAAGTTCTCTTTAGCATCTGTTCGCAAATCACCTATAGGAAGTTGAGAACCTGTAAAAACCACAGGCTTGGAAAGATGCTCTAGCATAAAACTTAATGCTGAGGCTGTATATGACATGGTATCAGAACCATGTAAAACTACAAAACCATCTATAGCCTCGTAGTTAGATTCGATAACCTCTGCAATTTGAACCCAATATTCAGGATTCATATTGGAGGAATCTATAGGCTCCTCAAAAGAATAGGTAGAAATATTACAATCTAATTGTTTTATTTCAGGAATTCGAATTAATAAATTATCAAAATTAAAAGCACGAAGCGTATTTGTCTCGAAATCTTTAACCATACCAATGGTTCCACCAGTATAGATTAATAAAATATTAGGCTTCGACATTTAATTTCTCTTTATTAACAACAGGGTTTGCATACATTGATAAAAAACTTTGTAAAGCAACATTATCAGACATATCAACTCTTCGCTCAACCCTTCTTTCGAATTGCCTTTTTTCTTTATCTGAATAATTTGCAATATACTTATCCGTCTTAAACAACATATCATATGCTATATAATTTGTTGGCCAAAGCTTGTAATAATAATGTATCTTATCATCGATAACAGAAGCTAATTTTTGAAACTGCTTATTTGCAGGCTCTTGTGAATTTGCAATTTCATCCAACTCTAAATCTAGCACTTCACCCGCGCTAATATGTATTCGTTTTTTTTGTCCGGTCAAACCTTTTAAGATAGAGTTGAAATCTTCATTACTTGACTTAATATACTCCTCTTCATAATGTTTTGCCATTAACTCTGGCATTTTATACATATCAGTAGGATCAAATTCATAAGAAATTGCTATTGGAACAATTTTAATTTTCTTAAAATAATCAAAAGTAGGTGTTTCACCTCTACCCAAAGCTATCATTTTTAAAACACCTTGCTGGGTCAAATCATTTCCATCTTTAGTCCTGCCCTCTCTATGTGCTATCCAAATAGAACGATTATCAACCAATACTTTTTCAGACATATACTCAGACATCAACTTAGAAGATTTAAGCATTTCTCTAGGCCCTAGATCTCTTTGAACAAGAAAATTCCTATTCAACCTAGCTAACTCCATTAAGAAAGACTTTTTTACTAAATTATCTCCAATTGCAGAAGCTGTCATAATTAAATCATTATAAAATAATGATATATTAATCAAACATGTATCAAGCAATATATCCCTATGATTAGAGATGTAAAAATATGCTGTATCTTTTTCTAGTTTATCAAAGCCAGAGGTTGTTAGCCCGTGTGATGACCTTGATAGTACATTTTGAATTCCGCGCGTAATAATACTTGTTTGAAAATCACGAATAGAATTACAATTAGCCAATTGCTCCTCTATATATTCTTCATTCGCTTGAGGATAAATAAACTTAAGCATTGATTTAACCATAGGATGAGAACCAATTGCTTTTAAAGCTTGATTAACTTCATTATCATGGTATGGTCTTATGTGATCGTATTTTGACAAAATTTAATGTATTTTAGAGTACAAAAAAACAAAAAATAATCGACATTAATTAATCCTTTAAACACTAGATTAATAAAAAACAATTACTTTCAAAACAACAAGTAAATTAAACTCCAAAAACTTCAATTGAATTTTGTGTAGTAATAGCAGCTATTTCATTTTCAGAAACCTCATATATTTCAGCTAATTTAGATACTACATTTACAATATAAGCCGTTTCATTTCTTTTCCCTCTGTAAGGCGTTGGAGAAAGATAAGGTGCATCAGATTCTAAAACAATATGTTTTAAATCAATCTCATTTAAAAACTTATCTATTTTGCCGTTTTTAAAAGTAACCACCCCACCAATACCTAATTTCATATTATAAGAAATTGCTTTTTTTGCTTGTTCTAAATTTCCTGTAAAACAATGAAATATCCCGAATAAACTAGAGTCTTTTTCTAATTCTAAGATTTCAAAAACTTCGTCAAAAGCATCTCTACAATGAATAACAATTGGCAAACTGTATTGTTTTGCAAGCTTTATCTGTGTTCTAAACGCATCTTGCTGCTGAACTAACATAGTTTTATCCCAATACAAATCAATCCCAATTTCACCAATTGCAACAAAGCTTCGTTTAAGCAGTAATTCTTTTACATGGGCAATCTCTTCTAAATAATTAGATTTGACATGAGTTGGATGCAACCCTGACATTAAGAAGACATGTTCAGGGTAAGTTTTCTCTAAATCTAACATTGCTTGTGTATAACTTGAATCAATTGCAGGAACAAACATCCTTTGCACATTATTATCAAAAGCCCTCTTCATCATAAGCGATCTATCGTCATCAAAAGCCTCACTATATAAATGCGTATGCGTATCTGTTAAAATCATAGAATAGAGAAATTATAATTACTTTTACAAAAATATTTTAATTATGTCATTACCAAGCTATCTTTCTAAAAAAGGTTATCAAAAAAAGAAACTTAAACTAACTAAAACAAGTCACTTTAAAGCTTCTGCAAAAATAAATGGAATCAAAGGAAACTTCATAATCGATACAGGAGCATCAAATACCTGTATTGACGTTAATTTAATTGAATATTTTAATCTTACTTCCGAAGAGAGCGAAACAAAAGCTGCAGGAGCAGGAGCAACAGATATGATTACTCAAATTTCTAAAAACAATAGTATTAAGATTGGAAAATGGAAGTCAAAAAAAATGGAAATTGTTATTTTTGATCTATCACATGTTAATGAAGCCTTAACAAATCATGGGACTAAAACTGTACATGGTATTATTGGAGCAGACTTATTACAAAGAGGAAAAGCTATTATTGACTACAAAACAAAACTTATGTTTCTAAAATAAATCTTTTAATTTAACCTAAAAAATATGCTTTGAATATTAATATTCAAAGCATATTTTTTAGAGGATTATTTGATCCGTTATTGTTCAATATTAACCACCTCTTCTATTTGAGGAGCATGTTTTTTTATCGTCATTTCAACACCAGACTTTAAAGTCATTTGATTAACTGTACATGAATGGCAAGCTCCTTCGAAACGAATATTAACTTTCTTTCCATCTTCTATTGAAATTAGTGATACATCACCACCATCAGACTTTAAAAAAGGTCTAATTTCTTCTAATGCATTTT
>CAWVSR010000056.1:0-8247 GCA_963932865.1 uncultured Kordia sp.
ATTTACAATTGCAGCAGCATTTGGAAATGTTCATGGAGTGTACAAACCCGGAAATGTGGTGTTGACTCCAAAAATACTTAAGAATTCACAAGAATTTATTCAGAAAAAATTCAATACTGGCCCTAACCCAATAAATTTTGTTTTTCATGGTGGTTCTGGTTCTACTGTTGAAGAAATAAGAGAATCTATTACTTACGGTGTTATTAAAATGAATTTAGACACTGATATGCAATTTGCATTTTCAGAAGGAGTAAGAGATTATATATTAGAAAAACAAGAGTACATAAAAACTCAAATAGGTAACCCCGAAGGTGAAGAATTACCAAACAAAAAATACTACGATCCTAGAAAATGGTTAAGAGCTGGTGAACAAACATTTGTTACCCGATTAAAAAAATCTTTTGAGGACTTAAATAATATAAACACATTATAACTATTCTTAAAATAGTATAATAAAGCAAGAAAAGATATGGCTTGGTTTAAAAGAAAAGAAAAAGGAATTCAAACATCTACGGATGATAAAAAGGACACTCCTAAAGGTTTATGGTATAAATCTCCTACAGGAAAAATTGTAGATACAGAAGAATTGGCTAAAAACTTTTATGTAAGTCCAGAAGACGGTTACCATGTAAGAGTTGGAAGTAACGAATATTTTGAAATCCTTTTTGA
The DNA here is from genome assembly GCA_963932865.1 of uncultured Kordia sp. GTDB lineage: Bacteria > Bacteroidota > Bacteroidia > Flavobacteriales > Flavobacteriaceae. Next base: position 670 of record CAWVSR010000056.1, read on the forward strand.
CAACAATGAGTTTAAAGAATTAAATGAAAATTTAACTTCTAGAGACCCACTTAATTTTGAAGACACTAAAAAATATACTGATCGTGTTAAGGCCGCTCAAAAAAAGACAAACCTTAAAGATGCAGTAAGAACCGCTGTCGGAAAATCAAAAGGAAAGGAAATTGTTATTGCTTGTATGGATTTCGCTTTTATTGGAGGTTCAATGGGATCTGTAGTAGGAGAAAAAATTGCACGTGCAGCAGACTATTCTTTAAAAAACAATATTCCTTTCATGATAATATCTAAGTCAGGAGGAGCCCGTATGATGGAAGCTGCATTATCATTAATGCAATTAGCAAAAACATCCGCAAAACTCGCACAATTAGCAGAAGCTAAAATACCTTATATATCTTTATGTACAGACCCTACAACAGGAGGAACAACCGCTTCATTTGCAATGTTAGGAGACATTAACATTTCAGAACCAGGAGCTTTAATTGCATTTGCAGGACCTAGAATTGTTAAGGATACTACAGGTAAAGAATTACCTGACGGTTTCCAAACTGCAGAGTACCTATTAGATCATGGTTTTTTAGACTTTATTACCCCGAGAAAAGAACTAAAAAATAAATTAAATTTATATTTAGATTTACTTCAAAATAATAAAGTAAGAGCTTAATAAAACTTAAAAAAGACTTGTAAAAAATATACCTATTATTTGCAAGTCTTTTTATTACAGAGATATTAGATTATAAATACATCTGTTTATAAATCAAGCGCTAAAATTTAAATCTCTTGGGATGCATAAATAAATCAAACTCATTATTAATTGCTATTTACTAAATATGTTTTATATTTGCGCCTTGATATGATAAACATATCATTTTACATAACAATCATTTAAATAAATATTAGCATGTATTTAACTAAAGAAGCTAAAGCAGAACTTTTCGCAAAGCACGGAGGTGAAGCAAAAAACACAGGATCTGCAGAAGGGCAAATCGCATTATTTACTCAAAGAATTAACCACTTAACGGAGCACTTGAAAAAAAATCGTAAAGATTATAATACAGAGCGTTCATTAGTAATGTTAGTAGGTAAAAGAAGAAGTTTACTAGACTATTTAACAAAGAAAGATATTTTAAGATATCGTGCTATTGTTAAAGAGTTAGGATTAAGAAAATAATCAAAAAAGAGAGGCTTTATGCCTCTCTTTTTCTTTTAAGACTAAACCACTAATTTAGTTTTAAATACAATTAAAGAAGCGAAAACTATAGTTTTTCATTGGAGTACAACTACAACAACACAACAACCTATGTTTAACTAAGAATTAAAAAAATTATGATTCCAAAAGTTTTTAAAGAGGTCATAGACCTAGGAGATGGAAGAGAAATTTCTATCGAAACTGGTAAATTAGCAAAGCAAGCGCATGGTTCGGTTGTTGTTCAGTCTGGAAAATGTATGATGTTATGTACAGTTGTTTCTAACTACGAACAAAAAGACGTCAACTTCCTTCCATTAACTGTTGATTACAGAGAAAAATTTGCAGCTGCAGGACGTTATCCAGGTGGTTTCTTCAAAAGAGAAGCAAGACCTAGTGACGGTGAAGTATTAACAATGCGTTTAGTAGACCGTGTATTACGCCCGTTATTCCCAAAAGATTATCATGCAGAAACACAAGTTATGATTCAGTTAATGTCTCATGATGAAAACGTTATGCCAGATGCAATGGCAGGTTTAGCAGCATCTGCAGCTATACAATTATCAGATTTCCCATTTGAATGCGCAATCTCTGAAGCAAGAGTTGGACGTATAAACGGAGAGTTTGTAATCAATCCAACTAGAGCTCAGTTAGAAGAGTCTGACATCGATATGATGATTGGAGCTTCTGCAGACTCCGTAATGATGGTTGAAGGAGAGATGGATGAAATTTCTGAAGAAGAAATGGCAGACGCAATTAAATTTGCTCACGAAGCAATAAAAGTTCAATGTGCTGCTCAAATACGTTTAGCAGAAGCATTCGGAAAAAAAGAAGTTCGTGAATATCCCGCAGAAAGAGAAGATACAGCTTTAGACAAGAAAGTTCATGACATGGCTTATGACAAGGTTTATGCTATTGCAAAAGCAGGATCAGCTAAACATGAAAGAAGCGCAGCGTTTTCTAAAATAAAAGAAGATATTAAAGCAACGTTTTCTGAAGAAGAATTAGCAGATTACGGAGGATTAGTTTCTGATTACTACCGTAAAGCTGAAAAAGCAGCAATTAGAGACCTTACCTTAAACGAAGGTTTACGTTTAGATGGTCGTAAAACAAATCAAATTAGACCAATTTGGTGTGAGGTAGATTATTTACCTTCAACTCACGGTTCATCTGTATTTACACGTGGTGAAACTCAAGCTTTAGCAACAGTTACATTAGGTACATCAAGAGATGCGAATAAAATAGATATGCCATCTTATGAAGGTGAAGAAAATTTCTATTTACATTATAACTTCCCTCCTTTTTGTACAGGTGAAGCAAGACCAATTCGCGGAACATCACGAAGAGAGGTTGGACACGGAAATTTAGCACAAAGAGGTTTAAAAGGTATGATTCCTGAAGATTGTCCTTATACAGTTCGTGTTGTTTCAGAAGTATTAGAGTCTAACGGTTCATCTTCTATGGCAACAGTATGTGCAGGAACAATGGCTTTAATGGATGCAGGTGTTAAACTTACAAGACCAGTTTCTGGAATTGCAATGGGATTAATTTCTGATGCAGATTCAGGAAAATTCGCTGTATTATCTGATATTTTAGGTGACGAAGATCACTTAGGAGATATGGATTTTAAAGTTACTGGTACTGAAAAAGGTATTACTGCTTGTCAAATGGATATTAAAGTTAAAGGTTTATCGTATGATGTTTTAGAATCTGCACTAGCACAAGCTCGTGACGGTCGTTTACATATCTTAACGAAATTAACAGATACAATTGAAACACCAAATCAAGAAGTTAAGGAACACGCACCAACAATGGTTACAAGACGTGTACCTAACGAATTTATTGGTGCGTTAATTGGACCTGGAGGAAAGGTTATTCAAGAAATGCAAAAAGAGACTGAAACTACCATCGTTATTAACGAAGACCCAGTAACCGAAGAAGGAATTGTTGAAATTTTAGGTGTAGGAAGCGAAGGTATTAATACTGTAATGGCAAAAATAGATGCGCTATTATTCAAACCTGCAGTCGGAAACACTTACCAAGTTAAAGTAATAAAAATGCTTGACTTTGGTGCAGTAGTAGAATATGTAGAAGCTCCAGGAAACGAAGTATTATTACATATTTCTGAATTAGCTTGGGCACGAACTGAAAATGTAACTGATGTTGTAAACATGGGTGACGTATTTGACGTGAAGTATTTTGGAAGAGATCCTAAAACTAGAAAAGAAAAAGTTTCTAGAAAGGCTTTATTACCAAGACCACCAAGAGAAGATAAAAAACCAGCAGCTAAAAAAGATGCTTAATCTTTTTTAATTATATAAAAAATCGCTTCATTTTCATGAAGCGATTTTTTTTTGCATGATACGTAATAAAAAAATTAAAACGTATAATTCTTTATTTACCTAAAAAAAAAGAATATAAAATCATTTGAGCTAATTAAAAAACAATTAAAAACAACATACAACTAGTTAAAGATTAGTAAACTACAAAATATATTCCGTTTTATAAAATTATTTTGTAACAAAAAGAACAATTCAAACGTATAACTATATGCATAAGCAATTGTAGAGTATTAATTCTAGTAAAAAAATTCAATGAGACAACTAAAAATCACCAAGCAGGTAACCAATAGAGAAACTGCATCTTTAGATAAGTATTTACAAGAAATAGGAAAAGTTGATTTAATTACTGCTGATGAAGAAGTAGAATTAGCACAACGAATTAAAGCTGGTGATCAGATAGCTTTAGAGAAATTAACTAAAGCAAACTTACGTTTTGTTGTTTCTGTTGCAAAGCAATATCAAAACCAAGGATTAACATTACCAGATTTAATTAATGAAGGGAATTTAGGACTTATTAAAGCAGCACAGCGTTTTGATGAAACTCGTGGTTTTAAATTTATTTCTTATGCAGTATGGTGGATTCGTCAATCTATTTTACAAGCATTAGCAGAACAATCTAGAATTGTACGTTTACCATTAAACAAAATTGGGTCTATTAATAAAATTAATAAAACTTATGCTTTTCTAGAGCAGGCGCATGAACGTATTCCATCAGCAGAAGAAATAGCTAAGGAATTAGACATGACTATAAATGACGTAAAAGAGTCTATGAAAAACTCAGGACGTCATGTATCTATGGATGCCCCTTTAGTTGAGGGTGAAGATTCAAACTTATACGATGTACTTCGCTCAGGAGAATCACCAAATCCAGACCGTACTTTATTGCATGAGTCGTTACGTACAGAAATAACAAGAGCTTTACAAACGTTAACACCACGTGAAGCAGACGTAATAAGCTTATACTTTGGTTTAGGAGATCAACATCCAATGACTTTAGAAGAAATAGGAGAAACTTTTGATTTAACACGAGAACGTGTTCGTCAAATTAAAGAAAAAGCAATTAGAAGACTAAAACATACTTCTAGAAGTAAAATATTAAAAACATATTTAGGGTAAACCTAATACCTCTAACGACAGTATTATGTTTTGCTTTTGTAACAACTAAAACTGTTCGTTTTTTGATTGATGATGAAACTCCGGCTGATTACCGGAGTTTTTTTTGTTTAAAACTTGTACATTTGTATTATAAAACAACACAAAAACATGAGCTCAAAACTAATTGCACCATCAATGCTAGCAGCAGATTTCGGAAACTTACAACGTGATACTGAAATGGTAAACAATAGTGATGCCGATTGGTTTCACATAGATGTAATGGACGGACATTTTGTACCAAATATTTCTTACGGAATGCCAGTAATTCAAGCAATAAAAAAACACGCTACAAAACCGTTAGACGTGCATTTAATGATTGAAAAACCAGAGCGTTATATTGAAGAATTCGCAAAAGTTGGAGCAGATATCATAACCGTTCATCATGAATCAACAGTACACCTTCACAGAACATTAAGACAAATAAAAGATGCAGGTTGCAAAGCAGGTGTAGTGTTAAATTTAACAACACCAGTTTCTGTTCTTGAAGATATTTTACCAGAATGCTATATGGTTTTACTTATGTCTATAAACCCTGGTTTTGGTGGTCAGAAATTTGAAGAAATTACCTATCAAAAAGTAAGAAAACTTCGTAAAATGATTGATGAACAAGGTTTAGATACTTTAATTGAAATAGACGGAGGAGTAACCGATAAAAATATTGAAAAACTTACAGAAGCTGGCGCTAATGTTTTTGTAGCAGGAAGTCATGTGTTTAAATCTGACGATCAAATAAAAACTATAAAAAACTTGAAAAAACTAGCAAACGCTTAAAATAAAACTTGATAAGATAAAACTAGTACACATATTATAATATATGTGTACTAGTTTTTTAAATTTAATCATATCACAAAACTAAATCAATGAAACTATTAACTAGTATTATCACACTAACTTTATTAATAAGTTGTAAAGAAAATAAAGTAAACAACAATAAGACTTTGTTAATAGAAAATATAACTATTCTTAACGAAACAAAATACAAAACTCCAATAAAAACATTTAATGAATTCGCTTCTTTAAACGCTGATAAAACAATTCGTTTAAAAAAAGAAAACATTAATAGTACTTTAGAAAACATAAAAGAATACAACTATGCAGCTATAGTTGTAGAAAATCATACTGTAGTAAAAATTATTGACTATAAGGATTGTAAACAATCAGGAGCATGGAATGCTTGCATGCCAAAAGTTGAAGGGTATATTAAAAAAGGCGACTTAAATTATAAAAAGGATTATGCAAATAATATTATTGGAGCACCTGATAACCAAAAAGTATAATGTATTTATTTAAATAAAAAAACTAGTACCCAGCAAATCGAAAATTAAACATTTGCTTGATTTTTTTATATACTGTGGGGAAATGAGTTTTAAGTTCTAAAGGAGATTCTATAAAGTTTTCAACAACAACTGCTAAAAACTCAAACTCGTTAGTAAAAGCATATTCACGAATCACACCTGAGTTTCTAATATCAGTAACTAAAGAATCATTTCTTAACAAACTTAAAAGTTCTGAAAACCCATCTGAAAAAACAATAGAAGCTGTATCAGATCGTTTAATACTATTTAAATGAATAGCATGAGTAAACTCATGAATTCCTAAATTTAAATTATCATCATCAATTCTATAACCTTCCTCAAAATCTTTCCATGAAAGTACTAAAGCATTTAATCTAGGATTAAACTCTCCTTTATGAAACTGCTCATTAATAGTAGAGTAGAACTCTTCTGGATAAACAATAATTTTCTCGAGAATGGGCAACATATATTTACGCATACCAAAAGTTAACATAATTGCAGTGGCAGAAATTAATAATTTTTTGTCCTCTGTTAGTATAAAATTTTCTCGAGGAATAAATTCTTTATCATTTAAAAAGGAAATTAACCTATGTTCAAAACGTTTCTTATCAATTTTTGAAAGGCGTTCAAAAAAACTTAAGTTTTTAATCAACATATTTCTTTGTGAAAGACTTAATTTTTCTTTGTAAAAATAAAAATGTACCCATGCAGGGCGTTTAAAACATGATATGTAAAGAGTGTCAAACATTTTAAAAAATAAAAAAACAATAAGGAGAAGCAAACACAAGATTATTACATTAAAAAAAACAGATGCTAAATTAAATCCTTCTTCTATCATTATACTTGAATTTATGTGCTTACAATATAAGCTATATTGTAAGCACATAAATTATTGTTAAAAATTAATTTAATATTATTTTACACAAAATAAACTTTTAGATAATAAAAGTAGAGTTGTAACATATTTTTATGTACATTTGCACTAGTAATAAAATATAATACTATTTACAATGAATAAAGGAACAGTAAAATTTTTCAATGACACTAAAGGATTTGGTTTCATAACTGAAGAAGACACAAACAAAGAACACTTTGTACACATTTCAGGTTTAATCGACGAAGTTCGCGAAGGTGACGCAGTTGAATTCGACTTAGAAGAAGGAAGAAAAGGCTTAAACGCTGTAAATGTAAAAGTGATCTAATAATCATACATTACAATTTTCTAAAGAAATCTGACACTTGTGTCAGATTTTTTTTTGCTTAGAGTTTAAATATTATTAATCTCTAGCATTAAAAAATAATACAATAAAATTTCCTAAATATTAATGTATTAAAATATTAAAAGACAGATTAATATAAAAATAGTTAAGTAGTTACAAACACTTACAAATGACTACAAATGTTTACATTACTCAAACACACTGTATTTACTGATATTTAAATAATTATTCAAAAAAGTCCACTAGATTTTTTACATTAGCATATAGTAGAAATAAACGCAATTGTGTTTATACTATTGTTAAAGGCAATTGTTCTATATCTTCCCAAGTTTAAGGAATCTAAGTGTTTATCAATTATCATGTTACGCAGTTTCTATTTGCTATAG
>CAWVSR010000057.1:0-8149 GCA_963932865.1 uncultured Kordia sp.
CTGCTGATGCTACAAGTGTTGAGGATTTAGAAAATCTTGTAACTAAAGCTCAAGAAATATTGGGTGGAAAGTTAGATTTTGTTTTACATTCTATAGGAATGTCTGTAAACGTTCGTAAAAAAAGAGCATATACAGATCAAAATTATGATTGGACTCAAAAAGGATGGGATGTTTCCGCTGTTTCTTTCCATAAAGTAATGCAAACTCTTTACAAGCAAGACGCTATGAATGAGTGGGGAAGTATAGTTGCTCTTACTTATATGGCAGCTCAACGATCTTTTCCTGATTATAATGATATGGCTGATAATAAAGCATATTTAGAGTCAATTGCTCGTAGTTTTGGTTATTTCTTTGGTACTGATAAAAATGTACGTGTGAATACAATTTCACAATCTCCAACACCTACTACTGCAGGAAACGGAGTTAAAGGATTTGATGGGTTTATTGCTTACGCAGAAAAAATGTCTCCTTTAGGAAATGCAACTGCTCAAGACTGTGCTGATTACACAGTGAGTTTATTTTCAGATTTAACTAAAAGAGTTACAATGCAAAATTTATTTCATGATGGAGGATTCTCTAATGTAGGAGTAAGTAATCAAGTAATGGAAAAATTTATAGAGGAGTAATTAGAAGTTGCTTTTTCTAGTATATTTACAACGACGGGAATAGATTTTATAATCTATTCCCGTTTTTTAATTCTTTTAAAATTTATTAAATGAAAAGTATAGTTGTTTTTTGTGGAGCAAGTATGAGTAATGATTCTATTTTAAATATGAAAGCCACTGAATTTGGGAAGTTATTAGCTTTAAAAAATATTCAATTAGTTTATGGTGGAGCTAAAATTGGTTTGATGGGTAATATTGCTAATGGAGTTTTAGAAAATAGAGGAAAAGTTATTGGAGTTATTCCTGATTTTTTAACTTCTAAGGAAGTAGTTCATGAATCTTTAACACAACTAATAATAACCGAAACAATGCACGAAAGGAAACTTAAAATGCATGAGATTTCTGATGGAATTATTGCACTTCCTGGAGGTTTTGGAACACTAGAGGAGTTATTTGAAATGCTTTCTTGGGCACAATTAGGTTTACATAAAAAACCAATTGGCGTGTTAAATATAAATGGTTTTTATGATGATTTATTGAGTTTTATTGAGGTAATGATAGAAAAAGAATTATTAAAACCATCCTATAAAAAATTAGTATTGGTAGCTAATAACGCTGACGAACTTTTAGAAAAAATGAATAATTTTATACCATTACCAACTCCTAGATGGATGAATAAAAATCAAACATAATCATTATTATTAAACTTATTAAATACTTAAATTTACACTATAAAATTATTTTCTTTAATGAATTCAAAAAATTACATTCAACAACTTAGAGATGAGTTAACTATGCATAATCATAACTATTATGTTTTAGATAATACTACCATATCAGACTATGATTTTGATATGAAGTTGAAAGAATTACAAAGTTTGGAAAGGAAACATCCTGAATTTTATGATGAAAATTCACCTACAAATAGAGTAGGTGGCAGTATTACGAAAAAGTTTGATACCATTAAACATAGATTTCGAATGTATTCTTTGGATAACTCTTATTCTAAAGAAGATTTATTGGATTGGGAAAAACGAATACAAAAAATATTAGATTCAGATGCTATAACGTACACCTGTGAATTGAAGTATGATGGTGCTTCAATTAATATTACTTATAAAAATGGTAGGTTAGTTAAAGCAGTTACAAGAGGAGATGGTTTTGAAGGGGATGATGTAACCACAAATATTAGAACCATTAAATCTATTCCGTTACAATTAAAAGGAGTATATCCGTTAGATTTTGATATTAGGGGAGAAATTATTTTACCAATTGCTGGTTTTCATAAAATGAATGAAGTACGAATTGAGAATGGAGAAATACCTTATATGAATCCAAGAAATACTGCTTCTGGAAGTTTAAAGCTTCAAGATAGTACCGAAACTGCTTCTAGACCACTAGAATGTTTTTTATATAACTTAAAAATTAAAGATAAAGGAGATGCTAATATTGAAACTCAGTTTTCAAGTCTTCAAAAAGCAAGAGAGTTTGGCTTTAAAGTTCCAGAACATGCAAAAGAAGTTAACAGCATTGATGAAATATTAAAATATGTAAATTACTGGGAAATAGCTCGACATGAATTACCTTTTGAAATTGACGGTGTAGTTGTAAAAGTAAATGATTTATTCCAACAAGAAGAGTTAGGATATACAGCTAAAGCTCCAAGATGGGCAATGGCTTATAAATTTAAAGCAGAACAAGTTGCTACTAAATTAGAAAGTATTTCGTATCAAGTGGGAAGAACAGGCGCAATTACACCTGTAGCCAATTTATCACCAGTTTTATTAGCAGGTACAACTGTAAGAAGAGCTTCTTTACATAACGCAGATCAGATTGAAAAATTAGACATTCGATTAAATGATGAAGTTTATGTTGAAAAAGGAGGTGAAATTATACCAAAAATAGTTGGTGTAAATATCGGTAAACGAGATACAAATTCAATAATTACTGAGTATGCAATTAATTGTCCTGAGTGTAATACAGTTCTTGTAAGAACCGAAGGAGATGCAAAACATTATTGTCCTAATGTATATGGATGTATGCCTCAAGTTGTAGGAAGAATTCAACACTATATAAGTCGTAAAGCTTTAGATATAGAAGGTTTAGGAGGAGAAACTGTTGCTTTATTATATAAAGAAGGGTTGATAACAACTTATGCTGATTTATATGATTTAAATCTTAGTCAAATTATTCCTTTAGAACGTATGGCGGAAAAATCTGCTCAAAATTTGATTGATGGAGTAGAAGCATCCAAAACAGCACCCTTTGAAAAAGTTTTATTCGGCTTAGGTATCCGTTTTGTTGGGGCTACAGTAGCTAAGAAATTAGCTAAACACTATAAAAACATATGGAATTTAGCTAATGCTACTAAAGAGGAATTAGAGCAAGTTGATGAAATTGGAGAGCGTATTGCAGAAAGTGTAGTGTCTTTTTTCATAGATGTTAAAAATTTACAAGTTTTAGAGCGTTTAAATCTAGCAGGTGTACAATTAGAAATTGATGAGGGAAATCAAAAATTTATAAGCAATATTTTAGATGGAAAATCATTTCTATTTACCGGTAAGTTAACAAAATTTACTCGTGATGATGCTAAAGAGATGGTCGAACAAAATGCTGGAAAAACTATTAGCGGAGTAAGTAAAAAGTTAGACTATTTAGTAGTTGGAGAAAAAGCAGGTTCAAAATTAAAAAAAGCGGAAGCATTAGGAACAGTAACAATTTTAACAGAAGAAGAGTTTTTAGACTTAATAGGGAAGTAGGTTGTTCTTTTCAAGTTTTACTTTACGTACACCATGGTCTGTATCCCATTGTTTTGTTTCTTTAAATCCAAACTGTTCATAGAGTTTAATTGCGGGTTTATTTTTTACTCCTGTTTCAACTACAATTAAATTTGATTCAACTAAAGTAAAAGTATGTTTCATTAATTTACTTGCAATTCCTTTTCTAAAATGACTAGGGTCTACTACTAAACTTCTAATGTGTGTATAATTTTCATATTTAATAAGTTCAATAATTCCTGCAAGAGATATATCGTTATAAAATCCAAAAAATATTGAATTGCTTTTTAAAACTTTTCGACGGACCTTTTTAAAGGAGGAAAGTTTTTAGCATTTAATAATTTAGCTTCTACTTTATATGAAGATTGAAAAACCGAATAGATATTTTTTGCTATTTTTAGTTCTTTATTATTTAATTTTTCAATCATAAATAAGATTTTTTAATGATATAATTTAATGTACTAATGTATAATAAAAAAACATCCCTATTCACTAAAGAATGTAGATAGAGATGTTTTTTTGTTAATGCTCCTATATTTAGTTTCTAAAAACTAATTCATCATCAAAAGCATCTAATAAAATATTGCTGTTTGTGGTTACTTTTCCAGAAAGTATTTCTTTTGATAATTGATTCAATACAAGTTTTTGTATTACTCTTTTAACCGGTCTAGCTCCAAATTGAGGATCATAACCTTTTTCTGATAAAAGTTGAATAGCCTCTTCTGTAGCTTCTAATGTAATTTGTTGTTCGCTAACTAATTTTTTAACCCAATTTAATTGTAAAGCAACAATCTTTTCAATTTCAGATTTTCCTAAAGGAGTAAACAACACAATATCATCAATTCTGTTTATAAATTCTGGTCTTACGGTTTGTTTTAGTAAGCCTAATACTTCAGCTTTAGCAGCCTCTGTTGCAGAAGTTACATCAGGTATTGCAGTAAATTTATCCTCTATAATACTACTACCCATATTAGAGGTCATAATAATTATAGTGTTTTTAAAATCTGCTACACGACCTTTATTATCTGTAAGTCTTCCTTCATCTAATACTTGTAGTAAAATATTAAAAGTATCAGGATGTGCTTTTTCAATTTCATCTAATAAAACTACAGAATAAGGTCGTTGTCTAACAGCTTCAGTTAATTGTCCGCCTTCATCATATCCAACATATCCAGGAGGAGCACCAACTAATCTGCTTACAGCATGTTTTTCTTGATATTCACTCATATCAATTCTAGTCATTGCATTTTCATCATCAAACAAATAGTCTGCTAATGATTTTGCTAATTCGGTTTTTCCTACCCCAGTGGTACCAAGAAATAAGAATGACCCAATAGGTTTTTTAGGATCTTGTAATCCAGCTCTTGATCTACGAATTGCGTCTGAAACAGCAATTATTGCTTCATTTTGTCCAACTACTTTTTCATGAAGAACATTTTCTAATTTTAATAATTTTTCTCGCTCAGACTGTAACATTTTATTTAAAGGGATGCCTGTCCATTTTGCAACAACTTCTGCAATATCATCATTAGTAACTTCTTCCTTAATTAAAGCAGTTTCCTGTTGTTTATCTAAGGTAGCTTTTAATGAGTCTAGTTTTTCTTGAGTGTCTTTTATTTTACCATAGCGTAATTCTGCAACAGTACCATAATCACCTTCTCTTTCTGCTTTATCGGCTTCTAATTTATATTGCTCAATAGCTTCTTTCGCTGTTTGTACTTCATCAACAACACTTTTTTCACTTTCCCATTTTGCATTAATTTCATTTCGGTCATCTTTTAAATTAGCTAACTCATGGCGTAATGCTTTTAGCTTTACTTGATCGTTTTCACGTTTAATTGCCTCAATTTCAATTTCTAATTGCATTATTTTACGATCAAAAGCATCTAATTCTTCAGGCTTTGAATTCATTTGTAAACGTAACTTTGCAGCAGCTTCGTCAATTAAATCAATTGCTTTATCGGGTAAAAATCGATTTGTAATATAACGCTGAGATAATTTTACGGCAGCAATTATAGCCTCATCTTTAATTTGTACTTTATGATGTGCTTCATATTTATCTTTAATTCCTCTTAGAATTGAAATGGCACTTTCGGTATCTGGCTCGTCAACTGTAATTTTTTGAAAACGTCTTTCTAGCGCTTTATCTTTTTCAAAATATTTTTGATATTCATCAAGCGTTGTTGCTCCAATAGCTCTTAATTCCCCTCTAGCTAATGCTGGTTTTAAGATATTAGCAGCATCCATTGCTCCTTGACCACCACCAGCGCCAACAAGTGTATGTATTTCATCAATAAATAAAACGATATCACCATCAGAAGTAGTCACTTCTTTAATGACTGCTTTAAGACGTTCTTCAAACTCTCCTTTAAACTTAGCACCGGCAATTAGCGCTCCCATGTCTAAAGAATAAATAACTTTATCTTTAAGGTTTTCAGGTACATCTCCTTGAATTATTCTATGCGCTAAACCTTCTGCAATAGCAGTTTTACCAACTCCAGGTTCTCCAACTAACATTGGATTGTTTTTTGTTCTTCTAGATAATATTTGTAAAATTCTTCTAATTTCTTCATCACGACCAATAACAGGATCAAGCTTTCCATTTTCAGCAAGTTCGTTTAGGTTTAGAGCATATTTATTTAAAGAATTATAAGTTTCTTCTGCAGATTGAGAAGTAACTCTGTCACCATTTCTAAGTTCTTTAATAGCCATTTCTAAATTTTGTAATGTTACTCCTTGATCTTTTATGATTTGAGAAACTTTACTATTTGATTTAAAAACAGCAATAATTAAATGTTCAATTGAAACAAATTCATCATTCATATTTTTGGCTATGATTGATGCATCGTTTAAAGTTGTTGTAGTTACTTTTGATAACTGAATATTTCCACCGGTAACTTTTGAATAACTTTTTAATTGACTATCGAGTAATTGATTAAATAATGGAATATTTACATTCAGTTTTTTTAGAAGATACGGAGTAACATTTTCATCACAATTTAAAATTCCTTTAAAAATATGTTCATTTTGTATTTCTTGATGGGAGTTTTCTTGAGCAATTAATTGTGCTTGTTGAATGGCCTCCTGAGATTTTATAGTATAATTATTTAAATTCATTTCTATTTTTTTAATTCTAGAAGAAAAACCATACTTTTTATTAGTTTTTGATATCTAGATATTCATAATACTCTATACATATCAATGAGTAAGCCAAAATTGAAATCCGTCATTTTGTCTTCTTAAAACCTTAAAAAAAAAGACAATTTGACTTATGTGTAAGTAATATTAGTATTTTTGGACTATTAATGAAAAGATATATTTATATGGGTTTATTTGATAAGATATTTGGAGGAGAAACAGCAAAAAAAGAAGAAAAGGTTTTGCCTTGGATTTTTCTGACTTCAGAAAGTCAATTAGAAGAAATAGAAAAAAAATCGTTTAAAAAGCCTCAATTAATTTTTAAACATTCTACACGATGTAGTATTAGCAGTATATCTATGAACAAATTTGTTGCAAATTATTCAATTCCAACGGATGATGCTGATATTTATTATTTAGATTTATTAAACTATAGATCAGTTTCTGATGAAGTAGGTTTTAAGTTTCAAGTAATGCATCAATCTCCTCAAATTATAGTAATTAAGGATGGAGTAGCGGTTTATAATGCATCTCACTATGATATTCAAGCAGAAAAAATAGTAGAATTAATTTAAGGATTCTATTATTTATAATATTTAAAAAGCGACTGTATAAGTCGCTTTTTAAATTATTTATTATTTTCAATATTATTTTTAGGATTTCTTTTAGCTTCTTTTAAAGTTTGCATAAGCATCCATTCTATTTGTCCATTAGTACTTCTGAATTCATCAGAAGCCCATTTCTCAATAGCTTTTAACATGTCTTCGTTTATTCTTAATGCGAATGCTTTCTTTTTTGCCATAATAGTAACTATAAATTTTAATTACCTGTTTTTATCTTTTAGTAAAATAAATCTTATCATATTTAGGTTAGAATGTTTTAAAAACCGAACCTTCACGAGCATAATTTTTTAATATTTATTCTAATTTTTCAATTCTTTTAGTAAAACCTGTTCTTGGAGTAACAATTTTATATTCTTTGATAACTTTTAATTAAAGATTTTAATTGTTTAATGTTCCAGTATTTAAAACAGGTGAAGCTTCTTTATCACCACATAATATGACCATTAAGTTACTCACCATTGCTGCTTTCCTTTCTTCATCAAGCACAACTATTTCTTTTTTACTAAGTTCCTCTAGAGCCATTTCTACCATACTCACAGCTCCTTGAACTATTTTATGTCTTGCTGCTACAATTGCAGTAGCTTGTTGTCTTTTAAGCATTGCACTAGCAATTTCTTGAGCATATGCTAAATATCCTATTCTAGCTTCTAGAACTTTTATTCCTGCGATAGATAATCGTTCATCTATTTCTTTTTCAAGAGCATCACTTACTTCGTTTACACTTGAACGTAATGTAATATCTTCTTGGTGACCTTCATCTGCGAAATTATCATAAGGGTACATACTTGCTAATTTTCGAACTGCTGCATCTGTTTGAACTCTAACAAAATTCTCAAAATTATCAACATCAAAAGCTGCTTTATAAGTGTTTTCTACTTTCCAAACTAGAATTGTACTTATCATTATAGGATTTCCTAATTTGTCATTAACTTTTAATCTTTCACTATCAAAATTACTAGCTCTTAATGAAATTTTCTTTTTTGTGTAAAGTGGGTTAGCCCAATAC
>CAWVSR010000058.1:0-8060 GCA_963932865.1 uncultured Kordia sp.
AATAACGGATGTCCTAAATTTTCTGCTTCAAGTATTTCTTTATTATTATTATTAATTGAGGGAAAGTTATAACAGGGAGAATTAAACACGTAATTTGCTAATGAATTTTGAGCATCAAAAAATGCAATTACCTCAAACCAATCTTCTACATTATTAGCATAATTTTTAATCCATTTTTCAATTCTATAACTTTGTTTCAAATCCCATAATAACAATCCATTTGCAAAAAAACCAAAAAGCATGTTGTTTCTTTGGTCAAAAGCATCTAAAGCTTTTGAGAAATCTTTCAATATGATTGATGCCTTTTTATCTGCTGTTTCAATTTTGTTTTTTTGCTTTTCTAAAAGTTCACTTTTAAAATTTGAGTTTTCTATTTCATTCAATAATAAACTTATTTGATTAAATGCTTCACCACCTTTATTTGAAAGTTTATAAAGTGTATTTATTTTAGAAAGATATCTTCCTGTTATTGTCATCCCCATTACAAACCATAACCCAATTACACCCATAGGCATATTATTTGTTACATATAACGCAATGAGAAGTATTGTAATTGAAGAAAATATAACAGGAATGTACTTAAAAGTTTTTGGTACAAAAAAACTATTTTCTTGTTTATATTTTAAAATATTAATTGTTTTAACATCAATATTTGCGATACTTGCTATTGCTGAATATAACTGTCTCCATTTTGGATTTTCAGCTAATTCTGATAACATTTTTTGTTTTGCAGGTATATTTTCTATACAATTACTAGTGATTATTTTTGCAAGTTTTTTAGTTGCTGTTTTAATCGAAGTTCTATTTATATGTTTAAATAATGATCCTTCTCCAAATAAATCAATGTCATAACTATAATAATGCGAAGAGTCCATAAACTCATCACCATTTACTAATTTTTCATTATTGCCATTTATAACATCAATTTCTAAGGTATTAATTTTAAGCAACTCATTTATAAGATGTCTTTTCTTTTTAATTACAATATGTTTTTTGAGTAGAACTATAAAGCCTGATATTCCTACTATTAAAATAGGTACTATAGCATTAGAATTCATAGATAAATAAATACCTACTAATGTTAATATAAATACAAGGAAACGAAATGCTCCAATAAGCATTATTTTTTGAGAAGCTTTTTTAGATTCTAAATTAAGTCTACTTACTTCAGATTTATAAAATGATATTTGTGTTTTCATTTATAGTTTATTGATAATTTCTGCTGCTTTTTCTAATGTTTCATCCGTTTTAGCAAAGCAAAAACGAAGTACTTTATAATCAGTTAGATTTTTATTAAATACAGACATTGGAATTGAAGCAATTTTATAATTAATAGTTAGAGTTTTAGCATAATTAACATCGTTTTCTTGCGTTATTTCACTAAAATCTAGTAACTGAAAATAACTTCCTTTTGTAGGAGTAATTTTAAACCTTGATTCGTTTATAAGTTCTAAGAAATAGTCTCTTTTTTTTTGATAAAATTGCGTAAGATTTAAATAGTTTTTTGGTTCGTTAATATATTTTGCAAGAGCTTTTTGCATAGGGTGATTTACACAAAACACATTAAACTGATGTACTTTTTGAAATTCTTTCATCAGTACTTCTGGAGCACAACAATATCCTAATTTCCAACCTGTATTGTGAAATGTTTTTCCAAATGAAGCTACTATAAAACTATGTTCTTTTAATTTTGGAAACAAACAAACACTTTGATGTTTTTCGTTATCAAATATTATATGTTCATAAACTTCATCACTCAATACTATAATATTCGTATCCCTCACTATTTCTTGTAAGGTTAACATATCTTTTTTCGAGAATAAAGTCCCACTAGGGTTTTGTGGAGTATTTATAATAATCATTTTGGTATTAATGTTTATTTTCTCTCTTACGATTTCCCAATTTACATTGTATGAAGGAGCTTCTAATTGAATTGAGATTGTTTTTCCACCATTTAAAGCTATTGCAGGCTCATAGCAATCATAAGCTGGTTTTAGTACTATTACTTCATCATTAGTTTTTATAAAGGCAGATATGATAGTATAAATAGCTTGTGTTGCTCCTGCGGTTACTGTTATTTCGTTTTCTGGTTTGTATGAGTTGTTGTAAAGTAATTTAAACTTATTTGCTATTGCTTCTCTTAGTTCTATTGCTCCCTGCATTGGTGCATATTGGTTAAACCCATCTTGCATTGCTTCTGTTACGAGTGCTATTAATTTTGGATCACTATCAAAGTTAGGAAATCCTTGTGATAAATTTATGGCGTTATGTTTATTTGCTAAACCACTCATTACTGAAAATATTGAAGGTGGTGTATCGGGTAGTTTTGATTGTATAGTAATCATGAGTTATTTATAATTTCTATTTATTATAAAGATACTTTTTTTGTGCTTACTAGATAATGTATATTTCTTCTAATATTTTTCAAAAAAAAAGCCTGAAACATAGTTTCAGGCTTTTTAATTAAGATTTATTTTCTTAGCTTTTTAAGCTTGCTTTCATAAATTCTGAATTCATACGCGCTATGTTTTCTAATGA
Organism: uncultured Kordia sp.; assembly: GCA_963932865.1. Taxonomy (GTDB): domain Bacteria; phylum Bacteroidota; class Bacteroidia; order Flavobacteriales; family Flavobacteriaceae. The sequence continues at coordinate 2,539 of CAWVSR010000058.1, forward strand.
AATTCCTTTAGGGCATTCCACTTCGCATGCACCAGTATTTGTACAGTTACCAAAACCTTCTAAATCCATTTGAGCAACCATATTCTGTACTCTATCTTTTGCTTCAACTTGTCCCTGAGGTAGTAAAGCATATTGACTTACTTTTGCACCCACAAATAACATTGCTGATGAATTTTTACAAGTAGCAACACAAGCACCACAACCAATACATGTTGCAGCATCCATAGCCTTATCTGCGTCTTCTTTAGGAATAGGTATTGAGTTTGCATCTTGTGTATTTCCAGAAGTATTTACAGAAATATAAGCTCCTGATTGTTGTATACGATCAAATGCTGAACGATCTACTGCTAAATCTTTTATTACCGGGAATGCTGATGCTCTAAATGGCTCTATTGTAATTGTATCACCATCTTTAAACATTCTCATATGTAACTGGCAAGTTGTAACTCCTCTATCAGGACCGTGAGCTTCACCATTAATGTACATTGAGCACATTCCGCAAATTCCTTCACGACAGTCATGATCAAACGCTACAGGTTCGTCACCAGTATTTATTAATTGCTCATTCAAAACATCCATCATTTCTAAAAACGACATATGCTCTGAAATCTCGGTAACTTTATAATCTACCATCTGACCTTTGTCATTTGGTCCTTTTTGTCTCCAAATTTTTAGTGTTAAATTCATATTGTCGATTTTATTTGTATGAACGTTGTTTTAGTTCAATATCGTTAAACTCTAGTTGTTCTTTGTGTAAAACTGCGTCTGCTGGTTCTCCTTTATATTCCCATGCAGCAACATAAGCATAGTCTTTATCATTACGTAAAGCTTCTCCTTTTTGAGGACCGTCTAATTCTGCAGACTCTTCTCTAAAGTGACCACCACATGATTCTTCCCTGTCTAATGCATCTTTAGCAAATAATTCTCCTAATTCTAAGAAATCTGCTACTCTTCCAGCTTTTTCTAATTCAGGGTTCATTTCATTTGCATCACCAGGTACATTTATTTCTTTCCAAAATTCTTGACGTATCGCTTTAATTTCAGCCATAGCCTCTTTTAAACCTTTTTCATTACGTGCCATACCAACTTTTTCCCACATAATTTTCCCTAATTTTTTATGGAAATAATCTGCGGATTTGGTACCGTTATTATTTACAAAAAAGTTGATACGTTCAGTAACTTCTTTTTCGGCCTCATCAAATTCTTTTGTGTCTGTTGGTATTTTACCGGTTCTAATTTCTTTTGATAAATAATCACCAATTGTGTATGGTAATACAAAGTATCCATCAGCTAGCCCTTGCATTAATGCAGAAGCACCAAGTCTATTTGCACCATGATCAGAAAAGTTAGCTTCACCAATTGCATAACACCCTTCAATAGTTGTCATTAAATTATAATCAACCCATACACCACCCATTGTGTAGTGTGTTGCAGGATAAATCATCATTGGTGTTTTGTAAGGATTTTCATCAACAATTTTCTCATACATTTGAAATAAGTTACCGTATTTAGCTTCTACAATAGCAGTACCTAATTCAATAACCTTTTCCATTGAGGCATTTTCAATCCCTTTTATTTTTGCTTGTTCTTTACCGTAACGTTCAATCGCCGCTTTAAAATCCAAGTATACAGCTTCTCCAGTTTTATTAATACCGTAACCAGCATCACAACGTTCTTTAGCTGCTCTAGAAGCAACATCACGAGGAACTAAGTTACCAAATGCTGGATATCTTCTTTCTAAGTAATAATCTCTTTCTTCCTCAGACAATTCTGTAGGCTTTTTACTTCCTTCACGAATTGCTTTTACATCATCTAAATGTTTAGGAACCCAAATACGTCCGTCATTTCTTAATGATTCAGACATTAAAGTTAATTTAGATTGGTAATCACCAGATCTAGGAATACAAGTTGGGTGTATTTGTGTATAACAAGGATTTGCAAAATATGCTCCTTTTTTATGTACTTTCCAAGCAGCAGTTGTGTTAGAACCCATTGCGTTAGTAGAAAGGAAATAAACGTTTCCGTATCCTCCAGTTGCAATTACTACAGCATGAGCTGAATGACGTTCAATTTCTCCGGTAGTAAGGTTTCGAGCAATAATACCTCGAGCTTTACCATCAACCTTTACAACGTCTAACATTTCATGACGGTTAAACATTTCAATTTTACCACGAGCTATTTGACGGTTCATTGCAGAATAAGCACCTAATAATAATTGTTGCCCTGTTTGTCCTTTAGCATAAAAAGTTCTTGAAACTAATACTCCTCCAAACGAACGGTTGTCTAATAACCCTCCATAATCACGAGCAAAAGGAACTCCTTGTGCAACACATTGGTCAATAATATTTGTAGATACTTCTGCCAAACGGTGAACGTTTGATTCTCGAGATCTATAATCTCCTCCTTTTACAGTATCGTAAAAAAGTCTGTATGCAGAATCCCCATCTCCTTGATAGTTTTTTGCTGCGTTTATTCCTCCTTGTGCTGCAATAGAATGCGCTCTACGAGGAGAATCTTGATAAGCAAATGCTTTTACGTTATATCCTAATTCAGCCAGGGTAGCAGAAGCAGAACCACCAGCTAATCCAGTTCCTACAACAATAACATCTATGTTACGCTTGTTTGCAGGGTTTACTAAATTTATTTCGTTTTTATAGTTATTCCATCTATCCTTAATAGGACCTTTTGGTGTTTTTGAATCTAAAGTAGCCATACTTGTTTTGTATTAATGATTGAAATGATGAAATAAAGCGATAATGATAAAGCCAACAGGTAAACCTATTGCATAAACTTTACTAAATGTCTTCAATCCTTTAGTATATTTATTGTTTGCTCCCATTGATTGGAAAGCAGAGTTAAAACCATGTAATAAATGCATTGCTAAAAAAGCAAATGCAATTATATATGCCACAACTCTTGCAGGATTATGAAATTTCTCTTGTAATTCATGAAAATATCTTAATTCTCCATCATGAAGTCCTGTCCAGTCACCTTTTATAAATTTGGTATTTATTTCAGGGAACCAAAAATCTACAAAGTGTAAAGCAACAAAGCCTAAAATAGCCAAACCTGACCAAATCATGTTTCTACTCATCCAACTAGAATTAGCAGCACCATTGTCTTTGTAGTATTTTACATTTTGTGCTTTTCTATTTTTAATTTCTAATACAAATCCCATTACAAAGTGAAATACAACTCCAAAAATTAAGATTGGTTGCATTACAAACTGAACTAGAGGATTTGTTCCCATAAAATGAGATAAAGTATTGAAAGTTTTTCCGTTATCAGGTAGTATTGATGTAATGTTTATTGCAAAGTGTTGTAAAAGAAAAAACATTAGAAAGAATGCAGAAAGTGCCATTGCAACCTTTCGTCCAATTGATGATTTTAATAATCCGCTCATTAGTATTTTTTGAGTTAATAAAATTTTAGCAAATTTAACTCTAATCAGAGTTCTTTCAAAAATATAAGTGGTTTTTGTCGCTTATTTAGAATGCATTTAAAGTAAACTATAGCTATATTTATGCTTTATTTTTATACATATTTCAATGAAAATTTTTCTTTTATCAGTAAGTGGTAGTTTGTATTCTACACAACGCTTGTTTCATGAAGCTTCAAAAATGGGACATTATATTAGAATTATTGATTACACAAAATGCGCTATTTTGTTTGATAATACTGAGCCTAAAATTCTTTTTAATAATGAAAATATAGCTCATTTTTCAAATGCTATAATCCCAAGGATTGGGTCATCATTTACCGACCATGGCTTGGCTATTGTTAATCAGTTTGAAAAAACAGGAAGCTATACAATTGCCAGCTCTCAAGGTATATTAAGGTCTAGAAATAAGTTATTTACTATGCAACACATGGTTAAAAATAACATACCAATTCCTAAAACACTTTACACTAAAGATTCTTTACTTTTAAAGGAACAGTTAGATTTGTTAGATGGAGATCAGTGTATCATTAAATTTTTAGAAGGAACTCACGGCTTAGGTGTTATGCTAGCGGAAAGTAAAAAATCTGCAATTTCTATTATTGAAACTATGCACAGTTTAAATAAACCTATATTAATACAAGAGTTTGTTAAAGAGTCTAATGGCGAAGATATTAGAGCTTATGTTGTTGGTGATAAAGTTGTTGCTAGTATGAAACGAAGCAGTAACGGTAATGATTTTAGAAGTAATATACACAGAGGTGGAATTTCTTCTGTAGTTGAGATGACAAATGATGAAAAACTGATTGCAATTAAAACAGCTCAATGTTTAGGTTTAGATGTTGCTGGTATTGATTTGATTAGATCAAAAAATGGTCCGCTAGTAATTGAAGCTAATTCAACTGCAGGATTAGAGGGAATAGAAAAATCTACTAAAGTAAATGTAGCAAAAAATATTATTCAATTAATAGAAAAGAATGTTGGTAAATAATACAAAAACCATTTATAAAACAGCTGTAAAGCCAGGTGAACACAAAGTTATTGAGTTGCCTATAGGTTCTTTGCCAACAGGAACGCCAATAAATATACTTGTATATGTTTTTAACTCCAAAGAGCCTGGGCCAACTGTTTTAGTTCAAGGTGGTTTACATGGTGACGAGATTAACGGTGTAGAAACATGTAAACGCATGTTGGTAAACGATTATTTTAAAAATGTAAAAAAAGGATGCATTATTGTTATACCCCTTTTAAATGTATACGGATTTATACATTTTTCAAGAGATTTGCCTGATGGAAAAGATGTTAATAGAAGTTTTCCTGGTTCTAGAACAGGTTCATTAGCAGGAAGAATTGCCTACTATCATACAAATGAAATCTTACCGCATATTGATTTTGGTATTGATTTTCATACTGGAGGTGCCATGCGAAATAATTATCCTCAAATTAGGTATACGCCTAATTGTGATTTAAGCAAACAATTAGCAAATACCTTCAATGCTCCAATTCAGTTTGAATCGGATTTAATAAATAAATCTTTTAGAGCAACTGCAAAAAAACAAAATGTACCAATATTAGTTTTTGAAGGAGGAGAAAGTATGCGATTTGATGAACTTGCAATTAACGAAGGAATTAGAGGTACTTTACGAGTGTTAAACTCACAAGGTATGATTGATTCTTATTTAGCAATTACAGAAAATACAAACGACACTATTGAATTAAAAGAGAGGAAGTGGCTAAGAGCAAGAAAAGGAGGTGTTTTTACATCAAATGTTCATAACGGTAAAAGAATTGAAAAAGATCAGGTTTTAGGATATATTACAGATGCTTACGGAAACAGAAGTACTTTAATTAAAGCTCCTTTTGATGGTGCTGTATTGTGTGTTAATAACCATCCTTTGGTTAGCCAAGGAGATGCAATGTTCCATATTGGAAAAATAATATAAAATAATTTTAAATGACAACAAAAGAAGTAGCAAATAGATTAGTGGATTTGTGCAGGCAAGAAAAACATCCGCAAGCTCAAGAAGAGCTATACCACAATGAAATTGTAAGTATTGAAGATGAAAAGTCAGGTGCTCCAGTT
>CAWVSR010000059.1:0-8026 GCA_963932865.1 uncultured Kordia sp.
GGATTTTAAATTTCTTTTGATGAATGTGTCAATTATTATTTTACTGTTATTATAATTTGTTTTTGAGTTTTAAAGTTAAATTATAGATATTATAAAAATTTAGGAATATCAAAACTTATATTGATATTGGATACTCTATATGCTACTTTTGGTCTGCCATTTATATCATAATCCATTTTATTATTTTCGTTTTCATCGTGAATAACCATAATCGCAAAATTGCCATCAGTTATTTTTTTTAAAAGAATATTTACTTTTTTATTAATGATTTCATTTTGAATTATTTTTAAAGGTTCTTATATAACTATAATTATATAAGAATTTCATCATTATTATTTTAGATATTATGGATTTCTATGTTAATTTTCATTCCATATTTTATTCTTTTGAATACTCGAAAATGCTTACTAGACTCAGTAGTGTTACTAAAACTATTATTTTCAGATTTATTAATATTCAAACAAATATATTTTGAAAACTTTTTAAAAAGTTAAAATTACTACTCAGTTGTAATTTTATGACAATGAAATGCTTTTTTTGAAAAAGAATATAAATTTTTAGTAAACAGATACTTTTATATCAATATCATTAATTGGCCACTCTCCTTTATCAATAGGTTCGCTAGCAATTTTATCGATTACATCAAATCCTTTAGTCACTTTACCAAAAACAGTATGTTCATTGTCTAAATGGTGTAATCCTTCTTTATTATGGACAATAAAAAACTCAAAAGGATCTGATTCCTTTAAAGGATTGTTGTTCCATCGCCTTGCAGAAGATAAGCTCCCTTTGTAGTGAAGGTGTTTTTTAAATTCAGGAGGAATTTTATAAGCTCCAATTTTTTTACGTAAAACTCGGGTACTGTTTTTATCTGATTGTCCTGCTTGTATTATAAAATCTTTTACTACCCTATGAAAACATGTGGTATCAAAATATCCTTCTTTTATGAGGAACAAAAAGTTAGCTCTGTGTAAAGGTGTTTCTTCGAATAATCTTATATTTATGTCACCAAGTCGAGTTTCAATTAAGACATTTTTTTCTTGATGTTTTATGGAATACTCTTTTAAAAATGTGATAACATTTAATTTTGTAATCAGAGGCTTATCTTCTTTAGGTAAAGTTGTGTTTTCTTGAATAGCAATTATTTTTTTTTTAACCTTTTTATTTATAGTTTGTTTATCTTGGCAATTGAATTGAATCATAATAAAAAGAATAAACAGATATTTTATTTTAATCATGACTTTAAAAACTTTTGAGAAAATCATACCAAAAATAAAAAATTCATCTTTACCAGGTGTAAATTCTCAGTTTAAATTAGCACCTTCAATACGGAAAAAATTAGGAAAGGAAATAGATACGATTACTTTAAACCCAAAAATTGCTGCAGTAATGTCACTGCTATTTCCAGATCAAAATGGTGAAATGCAAATGGTTTTTATGTTAAGGAAAACATACAAAGGGGTGCATTCTAATCAAATAGGTTTTCCAGGAGGTAAAGTTGAGAAAGAAGATAATAATCTAGAAGCTACTGCTTTAAGAGAGACGTATGAAGAAATAGGAGTAGAGCCTAAGGAAATTACTGTTTTAAAAGAATTGACGGATGTATATATACCTCCTAGCAATTTTTTAGTAAAACCTTTTTTAGGAGTAGTCGAGAGTAGACCTAATTATGTTTTGGAACAAAAAGAAGTAGAGCGTTTAATAGAGATACCTTTGAAGTCAATATTATCAAATGAATTTGTCGGTTCAAACATTATAAAAAACTCCTATACTAAAGAAACAGAAGTGCCTGCTTTTAAATTTGATGATAATGTTATTTGGGGGGCAACAGCAATGATGCTTAGTGAGATTAAAGATTTGATTTTATCTAAATAGTTATTTATTTCAATACATTTGTAATATAAACTAATAAAAAAAAATGGGTTTATTTAAAAAAAATCCCTTCGGACATATATTATTTTTAAAGAAAATGCTAATTCGAATAATTGGCGTTATCTCGCATAGACGGTTTAGAGGTTTTAACGAATTAAATATAGAAGGTTCAGAAATCATAAAAAACTTACCTGATTCAAATGTTTTATTTGTTTCCAATCATCAAACTTATTTTGCAGATGTTACTGCAATGTTTCACGTTTTTAATGCTAGTCTAAGCGGTAGAGTTGATTCTATAAAAAATGTAGGTTATTTGTGGCAGCCTAAATTAAATATATATTATGTTGCTGCTAAAGAAACAATGAAATCAGGTTTTTTGCCAAAAATTCTTGCCTATGTTGGCTCTGTTAGTATAGATAGAACTTGGAGAAGCAAAGGACAGGATGTTAACAGGCAAGTTAAAATGAGTGATATTTCTAAAATTGCCACTGCTTTAAATGATGGTTGGGTAATTACTTTTCCTCAGGGAACAACAACACCATTTAAACCTATTAGAAAAGGAACAGCACATATTATAAAAGAACATAAGCCAATTGTAATACCTATCGTTATTGACGGTTTTAGAAGATCTTTTGATAAGAAAGGTCTACGTATTAAGAAAAAAGGAATTTTACAATCGTTTATTATCAAGGAACCCTTGAAAATTGATTATGAAAATGACTCTATTGATGATATTGTTACTCAAATTGAATATGCAATTGAACAACATGAATCTTTTTCAAAAGTAATACCGGTAAAATCTCTTGAAGAAATGGAAGAGTTAAATAAGCTTAGAGAATGGGAATATTAATTGGGTAATACTTGATAATATTTTTTATATCATAAAAAAAGCCTCTTAATTTTTTAATTTAAGAGGCTTTTTTAAGTAGTTTAATTAAATGTTATTTGTTTTCTAACCATTTTCTAGCATTAACAAACGCTTCAAGCCAAGGAGAAACTTCGTCTTGTCTTCCGTCTACATAATTTGCCCAGTTCCATTGAAAAATTGAACGTTCTATATGTGGCATTGTTACCAAATGTCTACCGTCTTTAGAACTCATCATTGCTACATTATAGTCGGATCCGTTTGGGTTTGCTGGATAACCATCATAACCATACTTAGCTGCTATTTCGTAATTAGATTCTTCTTCTGGTAAATTAAATTTACCTTCTCCGTGAGAAATCCAAACTCCTAATTTTGTTCCTGCTAATGTGTTTAGCATTACAGAGTTATTTTCTTGAATAGTTACAGAAGTAAAATTACTTTCGTGTTTTTTAGAATCGTTGTGTAACATTTTTCCATGAACCTTATGCTCAGGGTTGATAACTTCTAATTCCATAAATAATTGACAACCGTTACAAATACCAACAGACAATGTATCTTTTCTGTTAAAGAAATTCTTTAAAGCGGTATTTGCTTTTTCATTGTATTTAAATGCTCCAGCCCAACCTTTAGCTGATCCTAAAACATCTGAATTAGAAAAACCTCCTACGGCACCTATAAACTGAATATCTTCTAGGTTTTCACGCCCAGAAATTAAATCAGTCATGTGTACATCCTTAACGTCAAATCCTGCTAAATACATTGCATTAGCCATTTCACGCTCAGAGTTAGATCCTTTTTCACGAATTATAGCTGCTTTTGGTCTTGCGCCTTTTATATCACCAACTGTATCTGTAATTTTCCCGGTAAATTTACTAGGGAATGTATATTCTAGTGCTTGATATTTATAATTAATAAATCGCTCTTCGCCTTTGTTATTAGCACATTGTTTAGCATCTAATAAAGCGGATGTTTTAAACCAAGTATCTCTTAAATCTGCTATGTTAAAGTTAAATGCGTCAGAACCATTAATAATATTCACTTCGTTAGAAGTTGTAACTTCACCAATATTGAAAAATTCAACATTATTATCGTTTAGTACTTTTTCGATGCTATTGTCTACAGACTGTAAAACAATACCGTTATTTTCTGAAAACAATACTTTTATAGAATCCGCCTCATTTAATTTAGTTAAATCAAGATTTGCTCCAATATTATTATCTGCAAAACATAATTCTAATAAAGTTGTAATCAATCCTCCTGAAGCAACATCATGTCCGGCAACAATTTGATTGTTCTTAATTAAATTTTGAACGGTATTAAATGCTGTTTTAAACTTGACAGCATCTTTAATAGTTGAGGTCTCTGTTCCTATTTTATTGGTAATTTGTGCAAATGATGAACCTCCTAATTTAAAACTGTCTTGTGAAAAGTTAATGTAGTAAACGTTTCCTTTTTCTGCTTTAAATAAAGGTTCAACAATTTTATTGATATTATTACAATTTGCTCCTGCAGAGATGACAACCGTACCGGGAGAAATAACTTCTTCGTTCGGGTACTTTTGTTTCATTGATAACGAATCTTTACCAGTAGGAACATTAATTCCTAGTTCGATTGCGAAATCTGAAATTCCTTTTACAGCTTTATATAAACGAGCGTCTTCACCTTCGTTTTTACAAGGCCACATCCAGTTAGCTGAAAGTGATACAGATGATAATCCATCTTTTAAAGGAGCCCATATTATATTTGATAATGATTCAGCAATTGCATTTCTACTTCCCGCAACAGGATCAATCAAAGCACTAATAGGAGCATGACCAATAGAAGTAGCAACTCCTTCGGTAGATTTATAATCTAACGCCATTACTCCAACATTATTTAATGGCAATTGTAAAGGGCCAACACATTGTTGTTTGGCAACTTTTCCACCAACACAACGGTCAACTTTATTGGTTAACCAATCTTTACAAGCAACAGCCTCAAGTTGTAGTACTTGATTTAAATATTCATCTATATTTTTAACATCGTACGTAATTTCATCATAATTACGAACAACGGTTTTATCTGTCATAATTGTTTTTGGAGAACTTCCAAACATATCAGATAGTTCTAAATCCATTGGTTTTTCACCAGTAGTATTAGATTCAAATGTAAAACGGTCGTCATTTGTTACATCACCAACTTCATACATTGGAGAACGTTCTCTGTCTGCAATTCGTTTAAGCGTATCAACATCCTTTTTAGCAATAACCAATCCCATTCTTTCCTGAGATTCATTTCCAATAATTTCTTTCGCAGATAAGGTAGGGTCTCCAACAGGTAATTTGTCTAAATCGATTTTTCCCCCAGTGTCTTCAACTAGTTCTGATAAGCAGTTTAAATGTCCACCTGCTCCATGATCGTGAATAGATACAATTGGGTTTATATCACTTTCTACCATTCCTCTAACAGCGTTGGCAGCACGTTTTTGCATTTCAGGGTTAGAACGCTGAATTGCATTTAATTCAATACCTGCACTATTACCACCAGTATCTGCAGATGATACTGCAGCACCACCCATACCAATACGGTAATTTTCTCCACCTAAAATAACAATTTTATCTCCATCTTCTGGAGTATCTTTTAATGCTTGTTCTGCTTTTCCGTAACCAATACCTCCAGCTTGCATGATAACTTTATCAAAACCAAGTTTTCTAGCATCTTCATCATGTTCAAAAGTAAGTACAGAACCTGTAATTAATGGTTGTCCAAATTTATTTCCAAAATCTGAAGCTCCATTAGATGCTTTTATTAAAATGTCCATTGGGGTTTGGTACAACCACTTACGTTCATCCATTCCTTGTTCCCAAGGTCTGTTTTCTTCTAAACGCGAATAAGAGGTCATATAAACTGCTGTTCCTGCTAACGGTAAAGATCCTTTACCACCTGCTAATCTGTCTCTAATTTCTCCTCCAGCTCCAGTAGCAGCACCATTAAAAGGCTCTACTGTAGTAGGGAAATTGTGTGTTTCTGCTTTTAGTGATATTACAGAGTCAAATTCAGACTCTTGATAAAAGTCAGGTTTGTCTGAGCTTTTAGGAGCAAATTGAGTTGCTTTTGGACCTTCAATAAATGCAACATTATCTTTATATGCTGAAACAATTCCTTGAGGACTTTCAGCAGATGTTTTTTTAATTAATTTAAATAAAGAGGATGGCATTTCTTCACCATCTATTACAAAGGTACCATTGAATATTTTATGTCTACAGTGTTCTGAGTTTACTTGAGAAAAACCAAATACTTCAGAGTCTGTTAGTTTTCTACCAATTTTAGTTGCCATTCCTTCTAAATAAGCAACTTCTTCATCACTAAGCGCTAAACCTTCTTGTTTGTTATAAGCAGCAATATCTTCAATGTCTAATACCGCTTCTGGTTTAACATCTACATCAAACACTTCTTGGCTTAAACCAGAAAATTTCTGAGATAACATAGGGTCAAAATCTGTGTTATCTTCTGTAGTATTTTTGTATTCTTCAATTCGAATGATTCCTTCTATACTCATGTTTTGAGTAATCTCTACTGCATTGGTACTCCAAGGAGAAATCATTGCAGCTCTAGGACCTATAAAAAAAGCATCAATAGATGCAGCGTTTATTTTAGGTTGATTACCAAATAACCAAGTCAATTTTTCAATTGCTTCGTTAGAAAGTTCTTTTGTTGTTTGTACAGCGAATATAGTGCTGGTTGTGTTTCCAAAGAAATGAATCATCTATTAACGTTTTTGTTGTGTTATTTAAAGATGCAAAAGTACATATTTTAACCGATTTATTAACCCATGCGAATGCTTTTAATTAATAGTAGTGATTAATTATAAAAGATGATTTTTTTAAAGAGCTATAACTATCACTGTTCTTATTTTCTATTGGAATAAATTTAAACATTAGTAAAAGTATATTCTAAAAAAAAATGGTTCACATTTGCGAACCATTTTTATATATAAATTTAATTTTAAATCTTATTTCTTACGTTCTAATAAAGCCATATAAAAACCATCATAACCGCTTTCGGAGGATAATATTTTTTTATCTGAAACAAATTTAAATTCGCTATTAGTACTCAAAAATTGTTTTACTTGATCCTGATTTTCTGAGGGTAATACAGAACAAGTGGCATACACTAATTTACCCCCTGGTTTTACCATTTTAGAGTAACTACATAAAATTTCCTGTTGTGTTTTTCTAATATTATCTAAAAACTCAGGTTGTAATTTCCATTTTGAATCTGGATTTCTTCTTAAAACACCTAAACCACTACAAGGGGCATCAATTAATACTCTATCCGCTTTATCATGAAGTTTTTTAATAGGTTTTGTAGATTCTATAGCCTTTAGTGTTACGTTATGAACACCACCTCTTTTAGCACGAACTTTTAATTTACGTAATTTACTTTCGTAAATATCCATTGCAAATAACTGACCTTTATTCTCCATTAAAGCAGCTAAATGTAAAGTTTTTCCTCCGGCACCTGCACAAGTATCGATAACTTTCATTCCAGGTTTTACATCCAAATAATCAGCAACTAATTGTGAAGATGCATCTTGTACTTCAAACCAACCTAATTTAAAAGCTTCGGTTCTAAATACATTTGCACGCTCTACTAATTTTATTGCATCAGTATGTTTTGGCAAGACAACAGTTTCAATACCTTCTTCTAAAAGTTTTGCTTGCAAAGCTTCTTTTGTTGTTTTAAGAGTATTTGTTCTTAAAATAACCTCTGCTTGAATATTTAATGAAGCTATTTCTTTAGTCCATACTTTTTCTCCAAGTTCTTTAACTCCTATTTCATCAATCCAGTCAGGAATAGATTCTTTAAATTTTCTGATTTTTGATAATTCATCAAATCTTCCTTTAATTCTTCTTGATGGAGTAGGTTCAATTTGACTCCAATCTGGTAATTCAATACCTCTTAATACGCACCAAACAGAGAATAATCTCCATAAATTCGGACGCGTAAATGGTTCGCTTACTTCCGCAATTTCTGCATACAAACGTTTCCAACGAATAATATCATATATCGTTTCAGCAACAAATTTACGGTCTCTTGATCCCCAACGTTTATCTCGTCTTAAAGCTTGTTCTACGGCTTTACCAGCATACATGTCTTCATTAAAAACATCTCTTATACTATCAATTACTGCGTATGTTAAGTTTCTATGTAATCTCATTTGGATATATTATAGGATTGAATAAATCTGCCTGCAAAAGTATTGTATATTTACCAAAAATGAATGTTATGTATCGATTATTATTTGTA
>CAWVSR010000060.1:0-7858 GCA_963932865.1 uncultured Kordia sp.
TATGGCAGCATTTGGTTTGTTGGGTATAGATTTTGCTCATGGATTTGACCCTCTTCCGGGTCAAACTGATAAGAATGGTTGGGAAACACATTTTATTTTAGGAAGAGAATTTTAAACTTGGCATGATATTTTCAGTAAAACAACATAAGTTATGAAAACAAAAGTTTTTTTTATTGGTTTATTAATAGTATTTACATTTTATTGTAATGCTCAAAAAAGTAATATAAGGATAGGTTATGTTGATACGGAATATATTCTTGAAAATATGCCTGAGTACAAAGAATCCTTGTCACAACTTGATCAAAAGGTGCAGAAATGGAAAGGCGAGATTGATTTAAAACTACGTAATATAGAAAAGAAAAAGTTAGATTTACGTAATGAAAGAGTCTTGTTGACCAAAGAGTTAATTGAAGAAAAAGAAGAAGAAATTAAAATTGAAGAAGCTGAAATATTAGATTTTCAACAAAAAAGATTTGGGCCTGGAGGAGATTTATTTATACAGAAAAAAACATTGATTGAGCCTGTGCAAGATCAGGTTTTGATTGCCGTTCAGGAATTAGCGAAAAATAAAAAATATGATTTTATCTTTGATAAATCTGCTGATGTAGTGATGTTATTCTCTAATAAACGTTATGATTTAAGTGATTATATTATCAGGGTTTTAACGAGGGCTTCGAAACGAAAGCAAGCGAAAGATAAAAAGGCTAAAAAAAATGCTGAAAATGAAGTTGTCGTACCAGTTATTAACGAAGCTGTTGATGCTAGAAAAAAAGCAGCTGAAGATAATAAAGCTGAAAGACAACGAATAATTGATGAAAGAATAAAACAAAGAGCAGCGGATAAAGAAGCTAAGAAAAAAGCATTTGAAGAGAAACGTAATAAAATGTTGGCAGAAAAAGAGGCCAAGAAAAAAAATGTATCCGGTGTTCCTGGATTGCCAGCTGAAGAAGAAAAATAAATTTTAAATTAACACTTAACAAATCATAAAATGAAAAAAATTAAAAGTCTAGTAATCGCATCAATGTTGTTTTTTGGAGCAACAAGTTTATCAATTGCACAAAGTAAAACAGCTCATATTGATACACAAGAATTAATTGCAGCGATGCCGGAAATGAAATCAGCTCAAAACCAGTTAGAGAAACTAACTAAAACGTATCAAGCAGATTTACAAACAATGGCTACAGAATTGCAAAATAAAATGAAACAATATCAAGCAGAAGCTTCAAGTAAAACTGACGAGGTTAATGGTCAAAGAGCTCAAGAGGTGCAAAGTATGCGTGATAATGTTATGAAGTATGAGCAAAATGCACAGCAAGATATGAGTAAAAGGCAAGAAGGTTTAATTAAGCCAATTATGGAAAAAGCTCGTTTAGCTATTCAAAAAGTAGCTAGAGCAAAAGGATATCAATACGTTATTGATTCTACAGCTGGTTCTGGATTGATTCTAGCAGACGGTCCAAATTTATTTGAAGACGTAAAAAAAGAATTAGGAATGTAATTTATTAAAACCTTTTACAACTAAAAAACCTGTGCTTTTGCATAGGTTTTTTAGTTGTAAAAGGTTTTATAGTTTAGTAGTTGTTTCTTGTTGATAGTAAAATGCTGGTAATAATATTAAAATAAATATTGGTTGTATTAAAAAACGTCTAATGTAAAAAAAGACTTGGTATAATTCTTTTGTTAGGTGTGATAATATATAAAGGTATAAGCCAATTAAGATTATAAATGATATTGTATAAAATATTATTGAAAATCTTAAAACTTCTTTATTATTGAATGCAATAAACAAAATAATTATTGAAATTAAAAAATTAATTGAATACCGATAAAATGTGCTTAATATGATATTTAGTAAGTTAATTTCAGGGATGTTTTTTGAATAAAGAATTTTCTTATAAAAAAGAATAAAAGGATCATAAAATAATTCATCTTCAAAAATTCTTATTAATACTAATATTAAAAAAAGAAAACCAATTATGGTTATTTTTAATGTTTTTGAATTCATCTATTATTTATTTTTTTTAAATGAATTAACCCAGTACATCCATAATATAAAAACAACTCCGTAGATGATTGCAGGAAAAACATAGTCATGAAGTGGGGCAGAGTATTTAGGAAAATGATACAGGCATACTGTTAAAATTACAATACGTATGATATTCATGACATGAATTATTCCAACACCTATTGTTGTAAATAGTAGCGTTTTTTTAAAATCCTTAGCAAAACTAATAACAAACGCAATAAATAATATAATTACACTTATGGCATTGCAACCTTCAGTAATTCCAGCCACATTTTTAGTTCTAACATATAAGTTTATGAAGTCATTTGTTTTATTTGTTTTGGCTTTTGTTTCATAACCAATTAAATTTAACACCTTGACTGTTTGTTCGGAAACAATTTTAGTGAAATAATCAATTTCTTTACTGTTGAGAACCAAATAGTAATAAAGAATATATAGTATTGTATAGCTGAAAATAAATATAGCTAAAAATCTCAATACGGGTTTGTTGTTTTTTAAAATTGATTTCATAGATGGCAACAAATTAACATTTTTTTTCATTTCATTTCTGATAGAATTAAATACTTTTGTTTTTATACTAATAAAAACATAATATAATATGATTTTTGAAGATTTAAAGCCAATTGTTACGACAATAACTAAAGATATTACACTTCCTGTTTTTGATAGGTTAAAAGGAGTTTGTCAACTTTTGAAAGATAATTTAGATTCCTATGATTGGGTTGGTTTTTATTTTGCTAATCATGATAGTAAAACATTGCATTTAAGTGCTTATGTAGGAGAGCCTACAGATCATTTAACTATTCCTTTTGGAAAGGGTATTTGCGGGCAAGTTGCTGAAAGTAATAGTAATTTTGTTGTTCCTGATGTTGCTAGTCAAGATAATTATATTGCTTGTAGTATTACTGTGAAAGCAGAAATTGTTGTTCCTCTTTTTATAGACGGTATTAATATCGGTCAAATTGATATTGATTCTAATACTATAAATCCATTTAATTTAGAAGATGAAAATTTCTTAAAATTTGTAAATGAAGAGGTTGCAAAATTATTAAGTGGTATAGATATTCAACAATTAATGTTAAAATAATTAATTTTTTATATGGTCTTTTCGGCTATTAAAATTACTTTTGCATCTTTCAAAAAATAATAACAACATGGCTACAAAATCAATTAAATCAGCATTAATTTCAGTTTTTCATAAAGATGGGCTTGCGCCAATCGTAAAAAAGCTAGATGAATTAGGAGTAACTATTTATTCTACTGGTGGAACTGAAAAGTTTATTAATGAATTAGGAATAAAAGTAGTTCCTGTTGAGGAAACAACTTCTTATCCTTCAATATTAGGAGGAAGAGTAAAGACATTACACCCAAAAGTTTTTGGAGGTATTTTAAATCGTCAAGATCATCAAGGGGATATAGCTGAAATGGAAGAGTATAATATTCCTCAATTAGATCTTGTAATTGTTGATTTGTATCCTTTTGAAAAAACTGTTGCTTCAGGTGCTCCTGAGCAAGATATTATAGAAAAGATTGATATAGGTGGTATTTCTTTAATTAGAGCAGCTGCCAAAAATTTTAAAGACACTGTTATTGTTTCATCAATGGAGCAATACGAAGAGTTTTTGAATACTATTAATGATAATAATGGACAAACAACCCTGTCTGATAGAAAGAAGTTTGCAGGTAAAGCATTCAATATTTCATCTCACTATGATACTGCAATTTTCAACTACTTCAATCAAGAAGATGAAGAAACTGTATTGAAAATTAGTGAAACTAATGGTAAGACTTTACGTTATGGAGAAAATCCACATCAAAAAGGATTTTTCTTTGGTGACTTTGATGCAATTTTTGATAAATTACACGGTAAAGAATTAAGTTATAATAACTTATTAGATGTAGATGCGGCGGTAAATTTAATGGATGAGTTTAAAGGCGAGGCACCAACATTTGCAGTGCTAAAACATAACAATGCTTGTGGTTTTGCACAGAGAGCAACAATTTGTGAAGCTTATCTTGATGCATTAGCTGGAGATCCTACATCTGCTTTTGGTGGAGTATTAATTTCAAATACTGTTATAGATGCTCCTACTGCAGTAGAGATTCATAAATTATTTTGTGAAGTAGTTATAGCGCCAGGATTTACTTCTGAAGCTGAAGAAATACTTAAAGGAAAGAAAAATAGAATTTTATTAGTTCAGAAAAATATTGAAATGCCAGGAACAAATGTTCGTACTTGTTTGAATGGTGTTTTAGTACAAGACAGAAATAATGTTACTGACACTATTAATGGTTTAGAGGATAAAACCAATACAAAAGCAACTGATGCTCAAAAAGCAGATTTAATTTTTGCTTCTAAAATTTGTAAGCATACAAAATCTAATACAATTGTTTTAGTAAAAAACAAGCAATTGTGTGCTAGTGGAACTGGACAAACATCTAGAGTAGATGCTTTAAATCAAGCAATTGAAAAAGCTACTAAATTTGAGTTTAACTTAAAAGGAGCTGTAATGGCTAGTGATGCATTTTTTCCATTTCCTGATTGTGTAGAAATTGCAGATAACGCAGGTGTATCAGCAGTTATTCAGCCTGGAGGATCCATAAAAGATCAATTAAGTATTGACTATTGTAATGAGAATAATCTTGCAATGGTTTTTACAGGGACAAGACATTTCAAGCACTAAAAAATAAATAAATATTTATATAATAACTCCGTAGAAAATATTTTTACGGAGTTTTCTTTTTTACTGTTATTTTTTTCTTAAATTTAGTGCCTTTGGTAGATTACCAAGAATAATGAACATACCCTTAAATACACAACATACCTATGGGATTTTTTGATTTCCTTACAGAAGAAATAGCAATAGATTTAGGTACTGCAAATACCTTAATAATTCATAATGGAAAAGTAGTTGTTGATGCCCCTTCAATTGTTGCTAGGGATCGAATATCAGGCAGTATTATTGCAGTTGGTCAAGAGGCTAATATGATGCAGGGTAAGACGCATGAAAATATAAAAACAATTCGTCCACTTAAAGATGGTGTAATTGCTGATTTTGATGCTTCTGAAAAAATGTTGACTATGTTTATTAAAAACATTCCAGCATTAAAGAAAAAACTATTTCCACCTTCTTTGCGTTTGGTAATCTGTATTCCTTCTGGTATTACCGAAGTTGAAATGCGAGCAGTTAAAGAATCTGCTGAGCGTGTAAACGGTAAAGAAGTTTATTTAATTCATGAGCCCATGGCGGCAGCTATTGGTATTGGTGTAGATATCATGCAACCAAAAGGAAATATGATTGTTGATATTGGAGGAGGAACAACTGAGATTGCAGTAATTGCTTTAGGAGGAATTGTTTGTGATAAATCAGTTAAAGTTGCAGGAGATGTGTTTACAAATGATATTGTTTATTTTATGCGTACACAACACAATTTATATGTTGGAGATAGAACTGCAGAAAAAATTAAAATTCAAATAGGAGCTGCTACAGAAGATTTAGAAACTCCGCCTGAAGATATGTCTGTACAAGGAAGAGATTTACTTACAGGTAAGCCAAAGCAAGTACAAATATCGTATAGAGAAATTGCAAAAGCTTTAGATAAATCTATTTTAAGAATTGAAGATGCCGTAATGGAAACATTATCTCAAACACCACCTGAATTAGCTGCGGATATATACAATACCGGTATTTATTTAGCTGGAGGAGGTTCAATGTTAAGAGGTTTAGATAAAAGGCTTTCTAAAAAAACAGATTTACCAGTTTATATAGCTGAAGATCCATTAAGAGCAGTTGTTAGAGGAACAGGTATAACTTTAAAAGATCTCTCAAAATATAGAAGTATTTTGATTAAATAGCGTTATTAATGCAGCAGATTATTTTTTATTTATTGAAGAAAAAAAGCGTTTTGTTTTTCATCTTCCTTATGGGTGTCTCTTTAGTTTTAACAATTCAAGCCCATAGATACCATAAAAGTAAATTTATATCAGCAGCTAATAATGTTACTGGAGGTTTATACGAATCATTAAATCATGTAAATGAATTTATTAATTTAGACACATATAATGATCGTCTTTTAAAAGAAAATTCTAGATTACGAAAAGAACTTGAGAATGCTAATTTCTATAAGACCGGTAATAATTTAACAAAGGTTCCTTATGAATTTATACCAGCAAAACTAATTCATAATAGCGTTCATAAAAAGAATAATATACTTGTTATTAACAAGGGTGCTAATCACGGTGTATCAGTTGATATGGGTGTTATTACTACAAACGGTATTGTTGGAATAATTGAAAATGTTGGAGATAATTTTTCCACTGTTTTGTCAGTTCTACACACAAAATCTCTAATTAATGTTCAATTAAAAAAAACAAACCACATAGGTTCTTTATTATGGAACGGTAAATCTCCGTTTACTTTACAGATAGAAGATATTACTAAAGTTGCACCAATAAAAAAAAATGATACAATTGTTACAGGTAACTACTCAATTTTCCCACAAGGTATTAATGTAGGGAAAGTTAAAAAAGCAAAATTAAATTTAACTCAAAATTATTTTGATGTTGATATAGAGCTATTTAATGATATGTCAAATATAGGTTACGTATATGTAGTTAAAAACAACACTTTAAAAGAAGTGAATGAACTTTTAAATAATGAACCTAATGAATAAAGAAGTAGTCTTACGTATTCTCTTTTTTATACTACTAATACTGTTACAAGTATTAGTTTTTAGTAACATGTTTATTGGTGCTTACGTGCCTTATGTGTATGTTTTGTATATTGTTTTATTTCCTATTAAATTTGATAAAACCATGTTTTTAATCAGTAGTTTTCTACTTGGTCTGACAATGGATTTTTTCTGTAGTTCAGGTGGTGTTCATGCTGCAGCATGTACTTTAGCTGCTTATATTAGACCGCAAGCATTGAAGTTTTCTTTCGGAAGAAGTTATGAATTTCAAATTATTAAACTAGCAAAAGTTTCTGTGGCTGCAAAGCTTGCTTATTTTTCTATCCTTATTGTGGCTCACCATTTACTGCTTTTTCTTCTAGAGACATTTAATTTTTCATTTATATTATACACGCTTAAAGCAACACTTTTTACTAGTTTGTATACTATTTTGTTATGTTTAGTTTTAGTGAGTTTATTTAGTAGAAGAAAATAATGAGAAACGCCCTACTTTATTTATTAGTTCTTATTACAGCCCTTTTTTTTATTGGTAGGTTATTTTATTTACAAATAATTGAAGATAAGTTTAAGCATCAATCCGAAAGTAATGCCTATAAGCGAGAGCGCTTATTTCCTGAAAGGGGGCATATTTATGACAGAAATAATAAATTGTTAGTAGCAAATCAGCCATCATATGATTTAATGGTTATTCCTCGTAAAGTAAAACCTTTTGATACATTAGCACTGTGTGATTTATTAGATATTGATAAAGAAAAATTAATTAAGCAACTAAAAAAAGCACGACGATACTCTCCGCGTTTACCTTCTCCTGTAGTTGCTCAAATGTCAAAAATTGAATACGCTTCCTTACAAGAGAAAATCAGAAAATATAAAGGATTTTATGTTCAAAAAAGATCAGTTAGGGATTATAGAACTTCAATAGGGGCAAATGTTTTAGGGTATATAGCTGAAGTTTCTCCTAGTAAAGTTAAAAGTAGTAATTATTACCAGTCTGGTGACTTGTTTGGTAAAGCAGGTGTTGAAACTTCTTATGAAAAAATATTAAGAGGTAAAAAAGGAGTTGAATATGTGCAAAAAGATAAGTTCAATCGAAATATAGGCTCATATAAAAATGGTAAACTAGATACTTTGCCAGAAAAC
>CAWVSR010000061.1:0-7749 GCA_963932865.1 uncultured Kordia sp.
GCCCGCGATTTAAGTACTATAAATACACCTCCACCAAACAGACATCCTGTAGATACTCAAATAATTCGCTTTACTAAAGATGTTATTAGAGACGCTGTATCCTATGAATTACAACGTGGAGGACAGGTTTATTTTGTTCACAATAGAGTTGAAAACATTAAAGAAGTTGCCGGTATGATTCAGCGCTTAGTACCTGATGCCAAAATTGCTATTGGTCACGGTCAAATGGATGGCAAGAAACTAGAACAACTGATGCTTGCTTTTATGAATGGTGAATTTGATGTATTAGTTGCTACTACAATTATTGAGTCTGGTTTAGATGTTCCGAATGCAAATACCATATTTATTAATAATGCTAATAATTTTGGATTATCTGATTTACATCAAATGAGAGGTAGAGTTGGTAGAAGTAATAAAAAAGCTTTTTGCTACTTTATTACTCCACCAGAATCTGTAATGACAGACGATGCAAGAAAACGAATTCAAGCACTAGAAATTCACTCTGATTTAGGAAGCGGATTTAAAATAGCCATGAAGGATTTAGAAATTAGAGGTGCAGGAGATATTTTAGGAGGAGAACAGAGTGGTTTTATAAACGAAATTGGCTTTACTACTTATCAGAAAATATTAAATGAAGCTATTGAAGAATTAAAAGAAAATGAATTTAAAGAACTTTATGATGAAGTTGATACTGGATCTGAAAAAGTATTTGTAAAAGACACTCAAATAGACACTGATTTTGAATTACTATTTCCTGATGATTATATTAACAACATCACAGAACGCTTGACACTCTATAATAAACTTGGAGAACTAAAATCTGAGGAAGAAATTATAACTTATGAAAAAGAGCTAGTTGACCGTTTTGGTGAATTACCAACTCAAGCAATTAATTTACTTGACTCTGTTCGCATAAAATGGATTGCAGCTAATATTGGATTAGAAAAGATTGTGATGAAACAAAATAGATTGATTGGATATTTCATCTCTGATCAAAACTCTAGCTTTTATCAAAGCCCACAATTCACCAAGGTTTTACAGTTTGTACAAACAAATAAAACATTGTGTAAAATGAAAGAAAAACAAACAAAAAACGGACTACGACTTCTATTAACTTTTGAAAATATTAAAAGCACAAACAAAGCGTTGGAAGTTTTGAGTAAGTTTTGAGCTTCATAAACAAAAAAGACCTTACAACTTAATGTAAGGTCTTTTCATTGAATTACTATTTTTTTAAGCTATACTCTCACCGTTAGAAACATCTTTTTCATCTGGGTTGACAAATACTAATTTACCATCAGAGTTTTCTGTCATCAAAATCATCCCTTCACTTTCAACACCTCTTAGTTTTCTTGGCGCTAAATTAACCAACACGGTAACCTGCTTTCCAATAACATCCTCTGGTTTAAAACTTTCTGCAATTCCAGAAACAATTGTACGTGTATCGATACCTGTATCAACTTTTAAAACAAGCAGCTTTTTTGTTTTAGGCATTTTTTCAGCTTCAACAATAGTTCCCGTTCTTAAATCAAGTTTAGAAAAATCCTCGAAAGTAGCTATATCTTTTTGTGGTTCTACCACCTTGTTTGCTTTTTCATTTTCTAATTTAATATTCTCTAAACGATCTAATTGCTTTTGAATGTCTTCATCATCTATTTGAGGAAATAATATTGGCGCTTTACCCTCCTTTATCTTATGCCCAGAAGGCAACAAGTCTGTTTTACTAGCTATATCATTCCATTTAGTTTCTGGCTGCTGTAATAAATCTTGTAAGGTTTTAGATGCAAACGGTATAAATGGCTCACTTAAAGTAGCTAACGCAGATGCTATTTGTAATGCAACATACATGCTTGTTTTCGTACGTTCTTCATCTACTTTAATAGTTTTCCAAGGTTCTTGTTCTGCTAAATACTTATTTCCTAAACGTGCAAGATTCATCATTTTCAAGTTTGCCTCTCTAAAACGGTAGCGTTCTATTGAAAATGAAATATCTGCAGGAAACTTTTTTAATTCTTCTAAAGCATCTGTATCTGCATCAGTGTATTCTGCTGGAACTGGAATAATTCCGTCGTAATATTTATTGGTTAATACCAAAACTCTATTAATAAAGTTTCCGTAGTTATCTGCTAATTCTTTATTTCTTGATTGAAAATCTTTCCAAGTAAAATCATTGTCTTTTGTTTCTGGTGCTGTAGCCGTTAACGTGTAGCGTAAAGCATCTTGTCTACCAGGGAAATCTTCTAAGTATTCGTGCAACCAAACAGCCCAATTTTTAGATGTAGATAATTTATTCCCTTCTAAATTTAAAAACTCATTTGCAGGAACATTATCTGGTAAAATATAATTCCCTTCTGCCTTCAACATGGCAGGAAAAATAATACAATGAAACACAATATTGTCTTTCCCTATAAAGTGCACTAATTTAGTGTCTTCGTTTTTCCAATATGGCTCCCAATCTTTTCCTTCTCTTTCTGCCCATTCTTTAGTTGCAGAAATATACCCTATTGGTGCGTCAAACCATACATATAAAACTTTTCCTTCTCCTCCTTTAGCAGGCACAGGAATTCCCCAATCTAAATCTCTAGTTACAGCTCTTGGACGTAAACCGTCGTCAATCCATGATTTACACTGTCCATATACATTAGATTTCCAATCTGATTTATGATCTTCTAATATCCATTGTTTTAAAAATGCTTCGTGCTTATCTAATGGTAAAAACCAGTGTTTTGTTTCTTTTAATGATGGTACAGCTCCTGTTATTGCAGATTTTGGATTTATTAAATCTGTGGCATTATGACTAGTACCACATTTTTCACATTGATCCCCATAACTTTCTTCATTTCCACATTTTGGACAGGTACCTACTACAAAACGATCTGCTAAAAACTGCTTTGCGTCCGCGTCATACAATTGCTGCTCGACTTTTTCAACAAATTCTCCTTTTTCGTCTAATGTTTTAAAAAACTCAGAAGCCGTTTCGTGATGAACTTTAGAAGATGTTCTAGAATAATTATCAAACGAAATCCCAAAGTCTTCAAAAGATTTTTTAATTATACCATTATATTTATCTACTATATCTTGCGGAGAAACACCTTCTTTTTTTGCTTTAATAGTAATTGGCACCCCATGTTCATCACTACCACAAACAAAAGCAACATCTTTACCTAACAAACGTAAATAACGTGCGTAAATATCTGCTGGCACATAAACACCCGCTAAATGACCTATATGAATTGGTCCGTTAGTATATGGCAATGCAGCTGTAAGGGTATATCTTTTTGGATCTTGACTCATCGTTTCTAAATTTTCAAATGCAAAAATACACATTAGATGTTATAACTGACATAGATTTCCTATTTTTACTATTATGAGTACAAAACAACCAAAACACTTACAACAAGGAGATTTAGTGGCTATTGTAACTACTGCAAGAAAAATTGACAGAGAAGATATACAAAAAGCTATTGAACTATTAGAAAGTTGGGGATTAAATGCCGTAGTTGGAAGAACTATTGGAAAAGCAGACCATCAATTTGGAGGAACTGATGCTGATAGAATAACCGATTTTCAACAGGCAATGGACAATGACGCTGTAAAAGGAATTTGGTGTGCTCGAGGAGGATATGGTACCGTTCGCATTTTAGATGCTCTTGACTTTTCAAAGTTTATAAAATCCCCTAAATGGGTCATTGGGTTTTCTGATGTAACTGCCTTACATTCTCACATACATAATTTAGGAGTACAAACTATACATGGCCTAATGCCAATTACGGTAAGTAGCAGCTCCGATAAAGCGCTATCCTCTCTAAAAAAAGTCTTATTTGGTAATCCTTTAGAGTACAAAACACAATGTGAAAGCAAAAATAAATACGGTAAAGTAGAAGGAGAAATTGTAGGAGGAAATCTTTCAATGTTATACAGCTTATTAGGATCAAGATCAGCAATTAGAACTGATGGAAAAATTTTATTTATTGAAGATCTCGACGAATATTTATACCATATAGACCGAATGATGATGAACTTAAAAAGGAATGGTTATTTTGATAATTTAAAAGGACTCATTGTTGGAGGAATGACCAAAATGAATGACAATACAATTCCTTTTGGTAAAAATGCTAAAGAAATTATTCTTGACAATATTAAAGAATATGATTTCCCAGTATGTTTCAACTTTCCAGCAGGGCATTTAAAAGATAATAGAACCTTAGTATTCGGAGAAACTGTAATACTAAATGTTCAAAAAAATGAAACGATACTAAGCTTTAAATAAATATGGCCTTTCATAATGATTTGGGTAAAAAAGGAGAAGAAATAGCTGCAGAATATTTGAATCGAAATGGCTATGATATTCTTGAAAAAAATTGGCGTTATCTAAAAGCTGAAATAGACATTATAGCAAAAAAAGAAAACCTACTAGCTATTGTGGAGGTTAAAACAAGGAGTTCCATCAATATTATATCACCGGAACAATCTATCAATGCTAAAAAAATCAAACTACTTGTTTCAGCTGCCAATGAATATGTTGTACAAAATGAGCTCGATATTGAAGTTAGATTTGACATTATTACAATTCACAAAAAGGGTAGTAAATACGATTTACATCACATCAAAGAAGCTTTTTTGTTTTTTTAATAACATTCTGTTATATTTGACACTTAAACTATAATCCAATTTTTAAATGACCACGATAGCATCATTTGTAGAAAACTACATTCGTAGTAAACCATTTTTACTTTCCGCTTTATCACAAGGTATAATAAACCTAACTTCTTTAACAAGAATTATGCTACCTGAAATACAAGATGAACTACAAAAAGATGTTAAACAAGGAGCTGTTGTTATGGCTTTAAAAAGACTCTCTGAAGACTTAGAATTTAGGAATAATCACAAAATTATTAGAGTTTTAAAAGATATTGGAGAAATTACAGTAAGATCTTCTTTAACAGATTATACTTTTTCAATATCAGATTCTATATTAAAAAAACAAGAGGAGTTACTTTCTTTCTTAAACACAAAGAAAAATATTTTCTACACATCCTCTAGAGGTGTGAGTGAAACAAATATTGTGATCAATAGCACAATGGATGAGCTCATTAAAAAAATATTTCACGGTGAAAATATTATTGAAGAAAAAACAGATTTATCATCTATATCGATAAGAATGCCTGAAGAAAACTCATCAACTCCTGGCTTATATTATTTTATATTTCAACGACTAGCGTGGGAAGGTATTGTTATATGGGAAGTAATATCAACCAGTAATGAATTCACCATATTAGTGAGTGAAAACCAAATAGATGTTGCTTTTAAGGTTATAAAAGATTTAAAAAAAATAATTTAAACACTATGCTAAAAGCTGAATCTAATTAGATTCAGCTTTTAAGTTTTTTAACATTGTATTTGTCATGTTTTTCAAATCAAAATCATGACTCCAATTCCAATCTTTTTGTGCTGAGGCATCGTTTATACTACTCGGCCAAGAATCAGCAATAGCTTGTCTAAAATCTGGTGAATATGAAATTTTAAAATCAGGAAAATGATTTTTAATTTCTTTCGATATCATATTAGGAGTAAAACTTATTCCTCCTAAATTATAAGAAGAACGAATTTTAATTGATTCTGAAGGAGCTGACATTATATTCATCGTAGCTCTAACTGCATCATCCATATACATCATTGGCAATGCTGTATTTTCACTTAAAAAACAATCGTATGTATTCTCTTTGATTGCTTTATGGTAAATATCAACTGCATAGTCTGTTGTTCCTCCACCTGGTAAAGTCTTCCAACTAATTAAACCAGGATAACGTATACTTCTTACATCTACTCCATATTTATTGTGGTAATATTCACACCAGCGTTCACCAGTTTGCTTGGTTATACCATAAACCGTAGTTGGCTCCATTATGGTATGTTGAGGGGTGTTTTCTCTTGGTGTTGTTGGTCCAAATACAGCAATACTCGATGGCCAAAATATCTTTTTTACTAATCCGTCTTTAGCTAAATTTAAAACATGAAAAAGAGAATTCATATTCAAATCCCAAGCTTTCATTGGAAACTTCTCTCCAGTTGCAGATAACATTGCTGCTAATAAATATACATCCGTTATACTATGTTTCTCAATACAATTTTTAACTACATCATAGTCCATTGCGTTAACAATCTCAAAAGGACCTGAAGCCATTAACTCTTCATTGCCTTCTCTTATATCTCCTGCTACAACATTATTATTTCCGTGAATATTTCGTAGTGACATCGTTAGCTCAGAACCAATTTGCCCACAAGCACCAATTATCAAGATTTTTGGATTCATCTTATTATAGATTATGTATTTATTTTTGCAAATATAATCTTTTCTTAAATTTTTCAATTATCAACTTTGAATGCTTTTTTAAAATTATATTTGTTTAAAATGAATATCAATATGAATAAATTAATCATTGTCGTTTTAATAATATTTTTATATGCTTGTAAAAAAGATGTAGAAAAAACGATAACAACTAAAGAAACTTCAAACGTTTCAAAATTAGATAGTATTAATAAAGCACCTGTAAATATAATTTCTAGTGAGGAATCTATTGAAAACTGGGCTGAGATAGTTTCTTTTGAATCTGAATTAAGAAGAGTTTTAACTACTGAGATTAGCTCCGAAAAAGATATTGAATTACTTATAAAACTTTTAGAGGATATAAAGAAAACTTATCCAAAACGTTTTAAAACATCCACTATTGAAGCTCGTGTAAAAGTTTTAGAAACTGAAATTTTCATTTTAAAACAATACTTACAAGATGGATCTTTAAAAAATATAGATGAAAAATCAGTTCGAATTCAAGAAGCGTACAACATCTTTGTTGAACAAATTAAATCGCTAATTTTAAAAGAAAAAGACTATGAAAAATATCGTTAATAGTTTGCTCATAGTATCATTATTTATGATTAATACCCAATCATTTTCACAGAATAATATAGAGGAAAAAGAAATCAGTAGTATTCTAGATATTTGGCATCAAGCTGCTGCAGATACTGAATTTGAAACTTATTTTTCGCACATGTCTGACGATGCTATTTTTATTGGAACAGATCCTACTGAAAACTGGAATAAAGCGGCTTTCAAAACATTTTCTAAACCTTATTTTGATAATGGAAAAGCATGGAGCTTTACTGCTATTGAAAGAAACGTTTATTTAAGTAAAAAAGAGGGGATCGCGTGGTTTGATGAGTTACTAGATACGCAAATGAAAATATGCAGAGGATCTGGTGTACTTGAAAAAGTAAAAGGAAAATGGAAAATTAAACATTATATACTTTCAATTGCAATACCAAATGAGCACACGAAAGAAATAGTCGACATAAAAAAATCCTTTGACAGTCGATTGATTACAGAAAAAGTTAAAGGAAGTAAATAATTTGTCATTCACCTCTATTTTCATTTATTACAATTCTAACATTATATGTTTTATTAAAAAAGCGAGTGTACTAAAGTATAAACGTATTAAATCCTACCCAAAATTATTTTATGCATAACTACACTCGCTTCATGCAAATCTGAAATTTTAAAACCACTTTTCATTATTTTATAAAGATGATTATTTTTTTTCATTTATTAGATGTTTAATACGTCTGCATTTAATCTCTTCATTAGCCAAGCTTACAAAACTGCATTTTTTGATACTTTACGAAACTGTGTTTTATTTCAAAAAAAACATCTTTAGGACGAATGTTATAAAAACAACTTTTACAGATGCTTTG
>CAWVSR010000062.1:0-7595 GCA_963932865.1 uncultured Kordia sp.
ATAAATATTAATCATTGCTATTTTAATAATGTCTGCCGCACTTCCTTGTACAGGAGCATTTACAGCATTTCTTTCATCTGCAGCGCGAACAATTCCGTTTTGCGAATTGATATTTTTTAAGTACCTACGACGTTGAGAAATCGTTTCTACATATCCGTTATCTCTAGCCAAATCTACTTGATTGGCCATATATGCTTTTAATTTAGGATATGTTTTGTAGTAATTATCAATTAATTCTTTTGCTTCTTTACGAGATATTTTTTGTTGTTGCGCCAATGTAAAAGCACCTTGTCCATAAATAATTCCAAAGTTAACTGCTTTGGCATTACTTCTTTGTTCACGTGTCACCTCTTCCAACGGCACATTGAACACTTTCGCAGCAGTTGCAGCGTGAATATCTTCACCATTAACAAATGACTCAATCATGTTTTCATCTTTGCTTAAAGCAGCTATTATTCTTAATTCTATTTGTGAATAATCTGCAGCAATAAGAATATGGTTTTCATCTTTTGGTACAAAAGCTTTACGAACTTGTTTTCCTCGTTCTGTTCGAATAGGAATGTTTTGTAAATTCGGATTGTTAGAACTCAATCTACCAGTAGCAGCTACAGCTTGGTTGTAATCAGTATGAATTCTATTTGTTACACTGTTTACTTGTGTAGGCAATGCATTTACATAAGTGTTTTGAAGTTTAATTAAACTTCTCCAAACTAATATGTCTTGTATGATTTGATGCTCATCTAGTTTTCGTAATACATCCTCTGAAGTAGAGTATTGTCCTGTTTTAGTTTTTTTAGGTTTTTCTACTAACTTTAAATCTTCAAAAAGTACAATTCCTAATTGCCTTGGTGAAGCTAAATTAAATTCTTTGTCAGCTGTTTTGTAAATAGATTTTTCAAGGGTTTCAATGTCTTTTGATAAATCATCTGAAAGACTAGAAAGATAAGAAACATCTAAATTAATACCTTCTAGTTCCATTGCTGTGAGAACAGGCACCAATGGCATTTCAATTTCATCAAAGAGTTTTTTAGTTTCAGTTTCAACTAATTTTTCATCAAAGAGTTGTTTTAATTGAAAAGTAATATCTGCATCTTCAACGCCATATTCAGTTTGATCTTCTAATGAAACTGTGCGAAATGACTTTTGATTTTTACCCTTTTTCCCAATTAAACTTTCAATGGTAATAGGTTGGTAGTTGAGGTAGGTTTCTGAAAGTATATCCATGTTGTGGCGCATGTCCGGATTTATTAAATAGTGCGCTAACATGGTGTCAAATAATTTACCTTTTATCGTGATACCATATTTGTGTAATACTTTCGCGTCATACTTAATATTGTGCGCAATTTTTTCAATATGTTCAGCTGCAAAAAACTCACGTAATTCTTCTATAAGAGCGTGTGCTTCATTTTGATTTTCAGGAAATGGTATGTAATACCCTTTATGTGCCTCCCAAGAAAATGAAATACCGACTAACTCAGCTTCAAACGTGTTTAGGCTTGTAGTTTCAGTATCAAAACAAACAGAAGTCTGTTTCATTAATTGTTGTAAAAATAATTTTCTTGCAAAATTTGATGTTATGTGCTGATAAACGTGTGCGGTATTTTCTGCCGTTTTATAGCCAGAAGTTACAGTATTATTATCAGTGCTAATATCTCCTCCAAACAACGAGAACTGAGCTTCATTTTGTGAAGTTATTTCTTTTTTGGAATCATCTGTTTTTTCAGTAGTATTTGTTTTTGGAGTTTCTACTTTGTTTAATCCGTATATTTTTTCAAAAGTAGTTTGCAGTCTTCTAAATTCTAATTCTTGAAATAAGGTATTTACCTCTTCAGTATTAGGTTTAGAAACATAAAACTCTTTAGCATTAAAATTTACAGGACAATCTAAGATAATAGTTGCGAGCTTTTTAGAGAGCAAACCAAGTTCACCATTAGCTTCAATTTTCTCTTTCATTTTTCCTTTAAGATCTGCAGTATTGGCTAATAAATTTTCCATAGAGCCGTATTGCTTTAAGAATTTTTTAGCAGTTTTGTCTCCAACACCAGGGAGTCCAGGAATATTATCAACAGCATCTCCCATCATTCCTAAATAATCAATAACTTGTTCTGGTCGCTCTACTTCAAAACGAGCTTGTACCTCAGGGATTCCCCATATTTCAATACCATTACCCATTCTAGCTGGACGATACATGAAAATATTTTCAGAAACTAATTGTGCAAAATCCTTATCAGGAGTTACCATGTAGGTTTTAAATCCTTCTTTTTCTGCCTGCTTAGCAAGAGTACCTATTAAATCATCAGCTTCATATCCAGCTACTTCAATGATTGGTATGTTCATAGCTTTTAAAATTTCCTGAATAATAGGAACGGCAATTTTTATAGCCTCAGGAGTTTCTTGTCTGTTTCCTTTGTATTCCGGAAACAAATCATTTCTAAGTTTACTTCCTTGTTTGTCAAAGCAAACAGCTAAATATTCTGGTTTGTCTTTTCGAAGTATTTCAAATAAGGAATTAGTAAATCCCATGATTGCAGACACATCTATTCCTTTTGAAGTAATTCTAGGGTTTTTAATAAGCGCATAATAACCTCTAAAAATCAATGCAAATGCATCTAATAAAAATACTCTTTTCTCTGCTGACATAATTGAAAATTGAATTTTGAAAGGTAAAAATATAAAAATGAATTGAGTATTTATTTGTTAATTTTTATAGAATTAAAATCCTTGCGGAAGTCAATTTATTATCTTTGGTAAAATTCTAATAATATGTCTCGATTTTACGTAGCGTTATTACTAATGTCAGCAGTTTTTTTGTTTGTGGAAATATATGCTTTTCAGGCATTAAAAGTACTTACAAAGGACAAGCTATATCGTTGGTTATGGATTGGCATTTCAATAGCAGTATACCTTCCTTTTTTAGGAATGTTTTTAACTTACTCTAGGGAAAACGGACAAACTAAAGGTTTTCAGTACGCATTTTCGTTATTACTAATGTTTTTGTTGCCAAAAGTAGTATTGTTACTAAGTATGTTTGGTGAAGATGTATATCGTTTTTTTGTAAAAGGTTTTAGAATACTTAGTAATGCAGATGTTAGAACGATTCCGAGTAGAAGAAAATTTATTTCTCAATTGGCACTGGGTATTGCAGCTATTCCTTTTGCTTCTTTTTTATACGGTGTGACCAAAGGAAAATATAACTTTAAAGTATTAAAGTATGAATTAGCTTTTGATGATTTGCCAGATGCTTTTGACGGATTTACAATTACTCAAATATCAGACATTCATTCAGGTAGTTTTACAGACAAATCAAAAGTGCAATATGCGGTTGATTTAGTAGCTGAACAGGAATCTGATTTATTATTATTTACAGGAGATATTGTTAATAACAAAGCAGAGGAAATGGATGACTTTATTGATGTTTTCTCAAAGTTAAAAGCGCCCTTTGGGCAGTTTTCTGTTTTAGGAAATCATGATTATGGTGATTATGCAGAATGGAAAACAGAAGAGGCAAAAAAGAAAAATTTTGAAGACGTAAAAGCTATTCATTCAAAAATAGGTTTTGACTTATTGTTAAATGAAGCTAGGTTTATAGAAAAAGACAATCAAAAAATTGCATTGGTTGGTGTGGAAAACTGGGGTAAAGGTTGGAAGCAGGAAGGTGATTTAACAAAAGCTTCTGCTAATGTGAATCAAAAAGATTTTAAAGTACTTATGAGTCATGATCCTTCTCATTGGGAATACCAAGTTAAAGAAAATGATTTTAATTATCATTTAACTTTTAGCGGTCATACGCATGGTTTGCAAATGGGTATTGAAATTCCAGGGTTTATTAAATGGAGTCCTTCTAGTTTTATTTACAAACAATGGGCAGGACTTTATGAAGAGTACGGAAGGTATGTAAATGTAAATAGAGGATTTGGATTTCATGGCTTTGCAGGAAGGGTTGGGATTTGGCCAGAAATATCTGTGATAAAACTCAAAAAGAAGCAAACAACAGTCTAATTGCTTAAAAATGTTAACTTTGTAGAGCGTTGAGTTATTAATTGAAATTTAAAAATAGTTTGCTATGTCTAAATTTGGAGAATTAATTGATGTTTCTGTACCAGTATTATTAGATTTTTATACAGAATGGGATGCACAGTCTTTAGCAATGCATCCAGTAATGCTTGATGTAGCAGCTTCATTAGGAGAAAAGGCCAAGATCATCAAGATTGATGTTGATAAAAACACACAATTGGCAGAAGCCTTAAGAGTAAAAGGACTACCTACACTGATGATTTATAAAAGCGGTGAAATGAAGTGGCGCCAATCTGGAGAGCAAGATGCAAATACCTTAATAGATTTGCTTCAAGAATACCTATAGCTTACTTAATTATTTCAAACGAAAATCCTTTTTTACTAAAATGGTCTAGTATTTTTGGTAAAGCAAATTGCAATTTTTCTGAAGCTTTTACGCTATCGTGAAAAACAATAATACTTCCGCTTGTTGTATTTTTAATTACATTTTTCAAACATTTTTCTTTGCTAATACTTTGGTCAAAATCACCACTCAATACATCCCACATAATAATTTTATAGTCTTCCTTTAATAGTTTTTTAGTAACGGATAAGGTTAATTTTCCATAAGGAGGTCGAAATAGTTTTACTGAATTAGTACCATTTAAAATAGGATCTAATATTTTTTGTGCTTGATTAACATTTTCAATATATAATCTAGCTTGCTTTTTCCAACTATTTATATGGTTGTTAGTATGATTTCCAACGGCATGACCTTTTGTAACAATATTTTCAAAAATATCAGGATGATTAAGGATGTTTTTACCGATACAAAAAAACGTAGCTTTTGCATTATGTTTTTCTAGTTCAGACAGTACCCAATTCGTTATTTTTGGTGTAGGACCATCATCAAAAGTTAAGTAAATAACTTTTTTAGAAGTATTTATTTCCCAAGTAAGATTTTGGAATAGCCTTTTTATAAAATTAGGAGTTTTAACTAAATATAGCATACGTTATAAATATAAAATAAAACATCACAAAAAAAACCGAATTGTACATGTTTTACAATTCGGTTTTTAATTTAAAACTATGATTTTTATAATTCAGAATTAGTAACAGGAGGTAATGCAATAGAGTCTTGATTATCTTCCTCTACCATAAATAATGTTTCTAAGTTATCTAGATTATTGTCAAATTTTTGTTTTTCTTCATTAAAAAAGATGCTATCATCATTTTTATGAACAATACGTAATAACTTTTTAAAGTCTGTAATATCCATTAAAATTTGTTCTGCATACCCATACATTTGCTCTTCGTTAAGTTGGCCTGCAGCTTCTAAATTCTGTTTTAATTTATTAGCCTCTGAAAGGTAAAGCGCTCTAGCTTCTTGATTTAAATTTGCTTTGTAAAGTCCTTCTACAAGCCTTTCTAAACTTATGCCATAACCAACTTGATTCAATAGCGGTTTAAATGGTTTTAAGGCATTTAAATAATAAGGTATTTCTTCTTTAATAATACTTACATCTTTATTTTCAATACCAGTTATGATAATGGTTTTATAGCGTTCTAAATCTGTAATTATATCATCAGGAATACGTAACTGTTCTTCTAATGATAAAGTTTTGTAATAATTTAAGTGGTCTTTATACATAAAACCTAAATCATTAAAAACATTACGTGCCTTTTCAGGTTTATTAATTCTGTAATAACCTTCTACAAAAGGTTCTACTAAAGTGTACAGTTTAAATTTATCAACAGGCATTTTTTCCATTGCTAAATCCATTAAATCTTCAGCTTTATCAAATTTTTTCTCGTCTATTAATTTTTCAGAAACGCGCGCAATACTCGCTCTGTAACTAAAAGCGTTGGTTCTTGTTTCCACGTCATGATAAATTTCCTCACTACCAGAATTCCCCCAGTCCCAAGCCATAATTTTTTGGTATGAAGAATCGGTGTCAATGAACCCCATATCAAACGGATTGTCTTTATCGATAGGAGAGTGAATAGGAACTAATTTATATACAATTCCATCATATTGAAGGTAATCTTTTAGCCATATAAATTCAGCAGGGTCATTACTTCCTCCAGAGAAATAAATAGGACGCTCCCAATTGTTATTAGCTAACATATCCAGCATTAATATTCTGTTTTTCCCTAATTGTTCATTGTTAATTTTGAAAAACATATTATCTACAATTTCACCAGCGTTTTTTTGCGCTACAATCTTGTTTTTTAATACTGCTTCTTTATCAACAGGAACATAAATATTTTTAGTAGGAAAGGTATTGTATTTTTGTCCACTTTGCATTTCTACTTTTACCTCTTCTTTGTCTAAGCCAATAAAATCAACCAAACGATTAATAGAAATAGTATCTTTTGTTCGTTCTTGAAATATAATTTGGTCACGAGTTCCCCATCTATATTGATTATGAGTTAATTGTGATGGTATTGGGTCGCTCTCATAGGCTTTCTTTTTCATTTGATCTATGTACCAGCCAGTTCCTAATAAACTTGTATTTACAACTCTTACGTCTCTTCGGTGTCCTTCTATTTCCTGTAAGTACCATAAAGCAAATGTATCATTGTCTCCAATAGTAAATAAAATGGCATTTTCTTCACAAGAATCTAAATAGGCTTTTGCCATAGATTGCGCGGTATATTTACCAGAACGGTCATGGTCATCCCAGTTTTGGTTTGCTAATAAAAACGGAACTGCTAGCAAACAAACAATCGTTACCATAGGTGCTGTAATTTTAGGGGAAATATATTTTTTAACCCCTTCATACAAGCTAAGTACTCCAATACCAATCCAGATAGCAAATACATAGAATGATCCTACAACAGAATAATCACGCTCTCTAGGTTCAAAAGGACGTACATTGGTATATACTTGAATTGCTAAACCTGTAAACAAGAAAAATACGAGCAATACCCAAAAGAGTTTTAAATCCTTTTTTACTACAAACAGTAATCCTAATAATCCTAATATAAAGGGCAAGAAAAAGTAGGTGTTTCGTCCTTTATTTTCTTTTATGTCTTTTGGTAAATTATCTTGAGAAGTTCCTAAAAGTATGGTGTCAATAAAATTAATACCACTAATCCAATTTCCGTTGTTGTTCATTCTCCACTGAATGTCATCTTGTTTACCTACAAAATTCCATAAAAAATAACGTGCATACATGTCTCCTAATTGATACTGGAACATGAATTTAAAATTTTCTAATAATGAAGGTTTTTTAACCGTTACATATTGTCCGAATTTTTTAATAAATGATAGTTGTTCATCTGCACTCACTTGGCCAATTTTAACATCATTATTAAACTCATTTACTATTTGGTGTAATTCCTTTTTGCTAAAAAATTCAGATTTAACAGAAAGTTCAACATCCATAAAATCTAAATAACGTTCTGCATGATCAGGACTCCACATTCTTGGGAGAATGCTTAAATGATCTGGGTTAGAGTTGTAGCCAGCATTTATATAATTGTTTATAATTACGTATTTGCCTAGTTTTTTATCTTGTTCGTATTTTGGTTTTCCGTCTTTGTATGGGTTATTTTCATCTACACCAGCAAATTGATCTGTAAATTGTGGGCCGTAT
>CAWVSR010000063.1:0-7423 GCA_963932865.1 uncultured Kordia sp.
ATTAAGTAAGTTCTATCAGTAATTGCAAGGGTTTCTTGAACATTGTGGTCTGTGATAAGAATACCAATATTTTTCTTGGTTAAATCTCTAACAATTTTTTGAATATCTTCTACTGCTATTGGATCAACACCAGCAAAAGGTTCGTCTAATAATATAAAGCTAGGGTTTGTAGCTAATGCTCTGGCAATTTCAGTTCTTCTTCGTTCACCTCCAGATAGTAAATCTCCTTTACGGTCTCTACGTTCTTGCAAGTTAAATTCTTCAATTAATTGTTCTGTACGTTCTAATTGTTCTTTTTTAGAAAGATTAGTAAGTTCTAGTACACTCATGATGTTTTCTTGAACAGTCAATTTTCTAAAAACAGAAGCTTCTTGAGCTAAATAACCAATACCGTGCTGTGCACGTTTATACATTGGAAATTTTGTAATTTCAGTTTGATCTAAAAAAATATTCCCTTCTGTTGGCTTGATTAAACCAACAATCATATAAAACGATGTAGTTTTACCTGCACCATTAGGTCCAAGTAATCCAACAATTTCACCTTGTTTTACTTCAACAGAAATGCCTTTTACAGCAAGTTTGTTTTTGTAAGATTTTTTAATGTTTTCAGCTCTAAGAATCATAATTCAAAAATATCTTTGTTAAAAGTACGTATTTGACTTTTAAAATAGGTTTATTTAATAAATACTTAACGATTTAACCGTCTTGTAAGGCGTCCCAAAACTCATAAGCTCTTCGTAAATGAGGTATTACAATAGTGCCACCAACCAAAGTAGAGATGCTTAATGCTTCAGCAACTTCTTTTCCGCTTAAACCTGCTTTGTGGCAAGATTCTAAATGATATTTTACACAATCATCGCAACGAAGAACCATGGAGGCTGTTAGTCCAAGTAATTCTTTAGTTCTCACATCTAAAGCTCCTTCTTGAAAAGCTTTAGTATCAAGATTAAATATTCTATGAAGAATTTTGTTGTCATCTTTTAAGATGCGCTTATTCATTTTTTCTCTATAATCTTTAAACTCTTTAATTTGTTCGCTCATATTTTATGTGTTTTGAAGTGCGTTTTTTGTTTGTGATTTTAAAACACGTTTTGAAATTATAATACTTACTTCGTATAAAATTAACACCGGTATTGCAACAATAACTTGGCTAGCAATATCTGGAGGTGTGATTACTGCAGATACAATTAGTACAATTACTAATGCTACTTTTCTGTTTTTTCTTAAAAACTCAGGTGTAACTAAACCAACTTTAGTTAAAAAATAAATAATAATTGGTAGTTCAAATATTAACCCTGAAGCAAGAGTAGAAGCTCTTACTAGGCTAATGTAAGAATCTAAATCGAAATCATTGTGTATTTCTTCTGCAACACTGTAACTTCCTAAAAAATTAATGGAAAGAGGGCAAATAATATAATACCCAAAAAACACTCCTAAAAAAAACAAAAAAGATGCTGAAAATATAAAGCCTCTCGATGTTTTTCGTTCGTTACTATGAAGTCCTGGGCTTATAAATTTCCAAAATTGGTATATTACAAACGGGAAGGCGATTATAAAGCCGAAGGTAATAGAAACCCAAATATGTGCTGAAAATTGACCTGCTAAAGTTCTGCTTTGTATTTCAAAAGGCATTTCTGTAATGCATAGACTTTCATCCATGCCTAAAGCTTTAGAAAGGTTGCAAAGTCCATTATAAGTTACAAAATCAACTTTTGCTGGGCCAAAAAGGATTGTTTTAAAAACAATGTCTTTGCAAATAAATGCTACACTAGCAAAAATTAATACTGCTAAAGTAGCTTTTATTAAATGACCTCTAAGTTCTTCAAGGTGATCGAGAAAAGACATTTCATTTGGATTTTTCTTTGCCATTTTATATAATACCTTCTTTAACTAAATCGTGAATGTGAACAACTCCACTAAATTGATTATTATCTTCAATTAATACTTGAGAAATGTTGTTTTCCTCTAAAAGTTCTTTTGCTTCAACAGCCATTGCTTCACTAGTTAGTGTTTTTGGTGATGCTGACATGATATCACTTGCTTTTAAAGAATTGAAATCTAAGGTTTCAGCTAACATTCTTCTCAAGTCACCATCCGTAATAATTCCGATAATTTTATTATTGCTGTCAACTACAGCAGTAACACCCAAACGTTTGTTAGATATTTCTATAATTACATCCTTAATAGATGCGTCTCTCTTAACTGAAGGTTTTTCGTTTTTTGAAATGATGTCACTAACACGAAGGTATAAACGTTTTCCTAGTGCTCCACCAGGATGGTACTTTGCAAAATCACTGCTTTTAAAATCTTTTAATTTTAACAATGATACAGCTAAAGCATCACCCATTACTAGTTGAGCAGTAGTGCTTGTAGTAGGGGCTAGGTTATTAGGGCAAGCTTCTTTTTCAGCATATGCGTGTAAAACATAATCTGCTTCGGAACCTAAAAA
This sequence comes from uncultured Kordia sp., assembly GCA_963932865.1. Taxonomy (GTDB): domain Bacteria; phylum Bacteroidota; class Bacteroidia; order Flavobacteriales; family Flavobacteriaceae. The sequence continues at coordinate 2,450 of CAWVSR010000063.1, forward strand.
AGAAGTTCGGTTAGAAGTGATTGCAATTAGTTTGTTACCTCCATTTTTTATTAAAGGAACTAATACTTTTATCTCTGGAGTGTTTCCACTTTTTGAAATACAAATTACGGTATCATTTTGTTGAACAGTACCTAAATCACCATGAATAGCATCAGCAGCGTGCATGAAAATTGCTGGGGTTCCTGTAGAATTTAAAGTGGCCACAATTTTAGTGGCGATATTTGCACTTTTTCCTATTCCAGAAATTACAACTCTTCCATTAGAATTATAAATATGGGATACTGCTTCAGCAAATTCCTCATCAACTAGATTTTCTAAATTTGCAATTGCTTTTTGCTCAATAGAAATCGTTTCTTTTGCTATTCGAATTATTCTTTCTAAACTACTCATTCAAATAAATATTTAATTATCAGTAAAAATCAATGGATTGTTTTTACTGATTATGTTTGTTTAGCAAAAACTTGCTAGGGCGTTTTTTTGTAAAAAAATTTGCATTTGAATTTAAATAAATGCTATCTTTAATATACTCAAACGAAATTACTTTTTTTTTATCATATAGATATAAAGTATGATAAGAAAAGTTGCTTTAATTAATTTCTATTAATTAAATAAGGCATAATATTAAAATATTTAAATGGAATTTAATCAAGCAGACCTACACGCTTCTTTAAAAAAACACTTTGGTTTTTCTCAATTCAAAGGGTTGCAGGAAGGTGTCGTAAAAAATGTTTTAGAAGGGAAAGACACCTTTGTTATAATGGCAACAGGAGGTGGTAAATCATTATGTTTTCAATTACCAGCATTAATGCGGGAAGGTACAGCAATTGTTGTATCACCCCTAATAGCACTTATGAAGAATCAAGTTGACGCTATTAGAGGTATTTCTTCAGAAAAGGGTATTGCTCATGTTTTAAATTCGTCGTTAAATAAAACTGAAGTAAAGCAGGTAAAAGAAGATATTAAAAATGGTATTACAAAGTTATTATATGTAGCCCCTGAATCATTAACTAAAGAAGAAAATATTGAATTTCTTCGCTCTGTGCCAATTTCTTTTATGGCAGTAGATGAAGCACACTGTATTTCAGAATGGGGTCATGATTTTAGACCAGAATACAGGAATTTAAAAAGTATTATAAAGAAAATTGGAGATGATATCTCAATTGTAGCTTTAACCGCTACAGCCACTCCTAAAGTACAAGATGATATTACAAAAAACCTAGGCATGCCAAATGCTGAGGTGTTTAAAGCTACATTTAATCGTCCTAATTTATTTTACGAAGTACGTCCGAAAACAAAAAGTGTAGATGCTGATATTATTCGATTTGTAAAACAAAATGAAGGTAAAAGTGGTATAGTATATTGCTTAAGTAGAAAAAGAGTTGAAGAGTTAGCTCAAGTTTTGCAAGTAAATGGCATAAAAGCAGTTCCTTATCATGCGGGCTTAGATACGAAAACTAGAGCAAAGCATCAAGATATGTTTTTGATGGAAGATACTGATGTTGTAGTTGCAACAATAGCCTTTGGAATGGGAATTGATAAGCCAGATGTACGTTTTGTAATTCATCATGACATACCAAAAAGTATTGAGAGTTATTATCAAGAAACGGGACGTGCTGGTAGAGATGGAGGTGAAGGACATTGTTTGGCTTATTATGCATACAAAGACATAGAGAAGTTAGAAAAGTTTATGGCTAATAAACCTGTTGCTGAACAAGAAATAGGGCACGCATTATTACAAGAAATGGTTGCTTTTTCTGAAACATCAATGTCTAGAAGAAAATTTATATTGCATTATTTCGGAGAAGAGTTTGATGAAATTAATGGTGATGGAGCAGACATGGATGATAATATGCGTAATCCAAAAAAACAGCATGAAGCTCAAGATGAATTAGAAATTTTATTAGAAACGATAAGTTTAACAAAAGAAAAGTACAAAGCTAAAGATATAGTAAGTACTTTACTAGGTAATAAAAACGCTTTAATTTCCTCTCATAAAACTGATACAAAGGAGTTTTTTGGAAAAGGAAAGTTTAAAGATGGGTTGTATTGGATGGCATTAATACGACAAGCAATTGTCGCTAAATTTATTAAAAAAGATATAGAAACCTATGGAGTAATTCGTTTGACTGAAAAAGGAAATCATTTTATTGATAACCCAGAAAGCTTTATGATGACCGAAGATCATATGTATGTTGATGAAAGTACAGATGGGGTAATGGTTGCCACAAAAGGGAATGAAGCTGTTGCAGATGCGCAATTAATGAAAGTATTGAAAAGTCTACGTAAAACAGTTGCTCATAAATTAGGAGTTCCTCCTTTTATTGTTTTTCAAGATCCTTCATTAGAAGATATGGCTCTTAAATATCCTATGAATATTGAAGAGTTAAAAAATGTTCATGGAGTTGGAGAGGGAAAAGCAAAAAAATACGGAAAAGATTTTGTAAAACTTATCTCGCAATATGTAACTGATAATGATATTGTTCGTCCAGATGATTTAGTAGTTAAAAGTACAGGTGTTAACTCAGCACTAAAACTTTATATTATTCAAAATGTTGATAGAAAATTACCTTTAAATGATATTGCTGCGGCAAAAGGAATGACAATGTCTGAATTTATTAAAGAAATGGAGCAAATTGTGTATTCTGGAACTAAGCTAAATTTAAATTACTGGATTGATGATCATCTAGATGAAGACCAACAAGAAGAAATACATGAGTATTTTATGGAGTCAGAAACAGATAAAATTACAGAAGCAATAGAAGAGTTTGAAGGAGAATATGATGATGAAGAGTTACGTTTATACCGTATCAAATTCATAAGTGATGTAGCAAATTAATACAATTTTTTAGTTGAGAGTTCATAAACAAATTCAGCTTTTAGAAAAGCATGATATTAAAGATAAACTATTAAAATGGAGTCAGCAGTTTAGAGAGGTTGTATGGTTAGACTCGAATAATTATCAACAAATTTATTCAAGCTATGATGCTGTTTTAGCAGTTGATGCTTTTACAGTACTACAAACCGATTCAGAAGACGCATTTGATAAATTAAAAGAGTATCAATCTCACTCAAAAGACTGGCTGTTTGGGTATCTAACTTATGATTTAAAATTTGATACTGAAAATCTGAAATCTAATAATTTTGATGGGTTAGAATTTCCAGAGTTATTTTTTTTCCAACCTAAAAAGGTTTTTTTGTTAAAAGGAAATGTACTTGAAGTTCAATATTTACATTTTGTAGACGATGAAATAGATTCTGATTATGTTGAGATATTAAATACCAATTCATTTAATAGTGTTTCAATTGAAAATAAAGATTCTATGGAGATTAAACTTCGTATAACAAAAGATAGTTATTTCAATAAATTTCAAAAAATACATCAGCATATTAGTCAAGGGGATATTTATGAAATGAACTTCTGTCAGGAATTTTATGCAGAAAATATAAATATTGATCCTTTGCATGTTTATCAAAATTTAAATCAAATTTCTAAACCTCCATTTGCAACCTTTTTAAAATTAGAAGACAAATACTTATTGTCAGCTTCACCTGAGCGATACATTCGTAAAGAAAACACAACAATTATATCGCAGCCAATTAAAGGTACTTCAAAACGTGCAATTGATATTATTGAAGATGAAAAACTAAAATCAGACTTGGCCGTCAATGAAAAAGAACGTTCCGAAAATATAATGATTGTAGATTTAGTTCGAAATGATTTGTCAAAAACTGCTGTTAAAGGAAGTGTAAAAGTTAATGAATTGTGTAAGGTGTACTCCTTTGATCAAGTACATCAAATGATTAGTACTGTTACTTCAGAGGTTTTGCATACTAAAAACCCAGTAGAGGTTTTAAGAACAACATTTCCGATGGGAAGTATGACTGGAGCTCCAAAGGTCTCCGCAATGAAATTAATTGAGGATTTAGAAGAAACAAAACGCGGATTATATTCAGGTTCAGTAGGTTATTTTACTCCTGATAACGATTTTGATTTTAATGTAATCATAAGGAGTATTTTGTATAACAAGTCTAATAAATATGTTTCCTATTCAGTAGGGGGAGCTATAACAGCAAAGTCCAATGCTGATGCTGAATATCAAGAATGTTTGGTAAAAGCAAGCGCAATGCAAGATGCATTACTGTCTTAAAAATATTTAAATTGATGTTAGATAAATTAAAAAAGCACATACATGAAAATCTTCCCTTTTTAGAAAACAGTAAGTTATTACTTGCTATTTCAGGAGGTATTGATAGCGTAATTCTAGCACATTTACTTTATCAAATGAATTTAGATTTTTCGTTAGCGCATTGTAATTTCAATTTGCGTTACGAAGACTCAGATAAAGACGCTGAATTTGTTAATGAACTAGCAAAAAAATTAAAGATTAAAATACATTTAAAGAATTTTGACACTAGTACTTATGCTGTTGAAAATAAAATTTCAACTCAAATGGCTGCCCGTGATTTGAGATATAGTTGGTTTGAAGATTTAATTGTAGAATATAATTATGATTTTTTATTAACAGCTCACCATGCGAATGATAATTTAGAAACAGTTCTAATTAACTTAACAAGAGGGGCTAGTTTACAAGGTTTAACAGGAATACCTGAAATTAACGGAAATATAATTCGTCCTTTATTACCGTTTACTAGGTCTGAAATTGAAAAATATACAATAGCCAACAATATATCATGGAGAGAAGATGAAAGTAATAGTTCAAAAAAGTACTTCAGAAATAAAATAAGGCACGAAGTTATTCCGGTTTTGCAGGAATTAAATCCAAGTGTGTTAGAAACTTTTACAAAGCATGTTTCATTTTTAAAATCAGAAAAAAAAGTTTTAGACGAACATTTTGAAAATGTTAAACAGAAAGTAACTTTTTATGAAGATGGAATATTTAAAATTGATATTAAAGAATTAAAGAAATACTCTGAATACAAGGCATATCTTTATAGCTTTTTAAGAGGATGTTC
>CAWVSR010000064.1:0-7132 GCA_963932865.1 uncultured Kordia sp.
TATTTATTAGTCTACTAATAGTAACAAAAAAAAACCGAAGCTATAAAACTTCGGTTTTTATGTATTAAAAAATTAATATTATAATTCTAATGCTTTTTTAACATCACCTCCCATTAACAATTCTACAGGATTCTCTAAAGCTTCTTTTATGGCTACTAAGAATCCAACAGATTCTTTACCGTCAATAATTCTATGGTCATAAGACAATGCTAAATACATCATTGGTCTAACAACAACTTGACCGTCAATAGCCACAGGACGCTCAATAATATTGTGCATTCCTAAAATACCCGATTGAGGTGGGTTAATAATTGGTGTAGATAACATTGATCCAAATACTCCTCCGTTAGAAATTGTAAACGTACCACCTGTCATTTCATCAACCGTAATTTTACCATCACGAGCTCTTAATGCAAGTCTTTTTATCTCAGCTTCAACTCCTCTAAAAGTTAATGCTTCAGCGTTTCTCATTACCGGCACCATTAATCCTTTAGGTCCAGATACTGCAATAGAAATATCACAGAAATCATACGTAATCATTTCCTTACCATCAATCATAGAGTTAACATCAGGATACATCTCTAATGCTCTTGTAACTGCTTTTGTAAAGAAAGACATAAACCCAAGACCAACTCCATGTTTGGTTTTAAACTCCTCTTTATATTGTTTTCTTAAATCAAAAATAGGTTTCATATCAGCTTCGTTAAACGTAGTTAACATAGCTGTAGTATTTTTTGCTTCAACCAAACGCTCTGCTACTTTACGACGTAACATTGACATTTTTTTACGGCCAGTGCTTCTTGAACCACCAGTTGGAGTTCCCATAGATGGTACTGCTTTTACAGCATCATCTTTAGTAATTCTTCCATCTCTTCCTGTACCAGTTATTTCACTAGCAGAAATTCCTTTTTCTTCTAAAACTTTCTTAGCTGCAGGAGAAGCTGTTCCCGTAGCATATGTTTTAGTGTCAGGAGCAGTAACTGTTACTTCAACTTTTTTCTCTTCAACTTTTGGTGCTGCTTCTTTTACTTCTCCATCAGTTGGTGCTGCTGCAGAGGTATCAATTAAACAAACTACTTCACCCACCGCAACTGCATCACCTTCTTCTGCTTTAAGTGTAATAACACCACTAACTTCTGCTGGCAATTCTAATGTTGCTTTATCTGAATCTACTTCTGCAATGGCCTGATCTTTTTCAACATAATCTCCATCTTCAACTAACCATTCTGCAATTTCTACTTCTGTAATTGATTCCCCCGGTGAAGGAACTTTCATTTCTAAAATCATAATATATAATTTATAGTCTGTTGTATTTTATTATTTCTTTGGTGCTTCAAAAACACTTTCTATTACTTTTGCATGCCTAGCTTTAGATCGTGTTGAACTACCTGCAGCAGGAGCACTGTATGCTTTTCTTGAAGCTAAACGTAACTTTACTTGTTCAAAATTCATTAACATATAACCCCATGCTCCCATGTTTTTAGGCTCTTCTTGCGCCCAAACATAATCAACTACGTTAGGGTAACTTGCAATGATTTCTTCTAATTTATTTTGTGGCAAAGGGAACAGTTGCTCTATACGAACTAAAGCAACATCTTCTCTTTGTAATTCTGTACGTTTTTCTAGTAAATCATAGTAGAATTTACCTGTACAAAATACTAAAGATGTTATTTTGTTTTTATCTACTGAAGTATCATCTAAAACCTCTTGAAAAGAACCATTTACCAAGTCCTCTTTTGTAGATACTGCTTCCGGTAAACGCAATAAACGTTTTGGAGTAAATACTACTAATGGTTTCCTGAAATTCCATTTCATTTGTCTACGCAACAAATGATAAAAATTGGCAGGAGTTGTACAATCTGCTATTATCATGTTATGATTTGAACATAATTGTAAGTAACGCTCCATACGTGCTGATGAGTGTTCAGACCCTTGAAATTCATAACCATGAGGCAATAACATCACCAAACCGTTTTGAGTTTTCCATTTATCTTCTGCAGCAGAAATATATTGATCTAACATAATTTGAGCTCCATTACTAAAGTCTCCAAATTGTGCCTCCCAAATAGTTAATGTTTTAGGACTTGCCATAGCATAACCATAATCAAAACCTACAACACCATACTCAGAAAGTAATGAGTTATAAATATCAAAATGCCCCTCTAAACCAATAGTATTATGCAAGTTAATTTCTTCATCTCCGTCTTCTGTTTTAACAATTGCATGACGATGAGAGAATGTTCCTCTTTCAACATCTTGTCCAGAAATACGAATATTAAAACCTTCCTCCATTAAAGTACCGTAAGCAAAAAGCTCTCCCATACCCCAATCTAGTTGGTTATAATTTTTAAAATCTTTATCAAAGTAACGCTTATTTCTATCCGCTATAATACGCTCTATTTTCTTGATAAACTTTTTATCTTTAGGAAGTTTTGTAATTCCTTTAGCAATTTTATCAAGTTTTTCTATTGAATAAGTAGTATCTACCGGAGCAAGAATATCATTCAACTTACCTATTTCATACCCTTTCCAATCTTCTGCCATTATTTCAGTAACAACAGTTTTTTCATGAGTTCTTGAAGCAGCTAAACCTATTTCTAAATCCGCTTTATATTCCTTCTCTAATTCTTTAACATAACCATTTTCAATAACACCATCTGCTAATAACTTTTCAGCATAAAGATCTCTTTGATTATTATGTTTTGAAATTGCTTTATATAATTTTGGTTGTGTAAAACGAGGTTCATCACCTTCATTATGACCATACTTACGGAAACCTAATAAATCGATAAACACATCTCTACCGAATTTAGTTCTGAATTCTAAAGCAAATGAAAATGCATGACAAACCGCTTCTACATCATCTGCGTTTACATGCAGTACTGGTGATAAAGTTACTTTACCAATATCAGTACAATAGGTACTTGAACGTGCATCAAGATAATTAGTGGTAAAACCTACCTGATTGTTTACAACAACATGTATTGTTCCTCCAACTTTATATCCATCTAGCTGAGCCATCTGTATTGTTTCATACACAACACCTTGACCAGCAATAGCAGCATCACCATGAATTAAAATTGGTAAAATTTCTTTCTCATTACCTTTTAACTCATTATCTAATTTTGCTCTACAAATTCCTTCAACAACCGTATTTACAGTTTCTAAATGTGATGGATTTGGAGCTAAATCCATACGTACTCTTTTACCTAAATCAGTATCACGATAAGAGGTCCAACCCATATGATATTTTACATCACCATCAAAAAGCTCATCTTCATCGTACTCCTTACTATCAAACTCTGAAAATATCTTTTCAGAAGATTTTCCGAAAATATTAGCTAATACATTTAGACGACCACGATGTGCCATACCTACTACAAATTGACTTACTCCACTATTTGAAGCTTTCTCCATCAACGTATTTAACCCCGGTATTAAAGTTTCATTTCCTTCTACAGAAAATCGCTTTTGTCCTACATATTTTGAATGCATAAACGTCTCAAAAGAAACAGCTTGATTCAATTTTTTCAAAATCCCTTTCTTTTCATCTTTTGAAAAAGTTGGGTTATTATCGTTTATATTAATCCAATCCTGAATCCATTTTATTTCTTCAGGTTTTCTAATGTACATATATTCAACACCTATAGAATCGCAATAAATTGCTTCTAAGTGCTTTATTATTTCTGAAAGTTTTGATTTTCCTAAACCTAAAATTGAGCCCGCATCAAAAGATTCATTTAAATCTGACTTTGAAAGACCAAAGTTCTCTATTGCTAAAGTAGGTTGATATTGCCTTCTTTCTCGAACAGGATTTGTTTTTGTAAATAAATGCCCTCTTGTTCGATAACCATCAATTAATTTAACAACTTGAAATTCCTTAAGTACATTTTCTGGTATTTGAGCAATAGTTGACTCTTCAATTGATCCTGACTCTTCAGCACCAAAATCATATCCCTGAAAAAAGGCTCTCCAACTTGGCTCTACACCATCTGGATTTATTAAATATTGGTCATACAATTCAGCAAAATATGCTGTGTGTGCTGCGTTTAAAAAGGAATACTTATCCATTATGTTTCGCTTCTATCTTTTCCCAGTTGTGGGGTTAATTTATTAAGCATAAACTTAATAAATATTATTATTAATTTTCTTTAGCATGGACGCGTGAAAAAAACTCAAGCTTTTCACAGTAATTAAACAACGTAAAAATACGCATAATATACTGGAAACAAGCCTACTAAACCACTGCCCTACTATTCTAAATTCAAACGGTTCAAAAATACAATTTTTCACAAAAACAACAACTGCATTTTAATTTAATTTAATTGTATCTTTATTTTTTAATCGATATGACAACATCTCTATGTATTTGATAAGAAAACATCACGTTTTTACTCTATTTAGTTTATTTTTTTTCATTATTACTAATGCGCAAGAAATAAATAATGACGACCCACTTAAGCTTAAAAATGAATTTTGGAGTAAAGTTCGCTTTGGTGGAGGCATAGGATTGAATTTTAGTAATGGCTATACAAATATTTCATTAGCGCCAAGTGGAATATATCAATTTAACGAAAAAATCGCAGTAGGAATAGGATTAAATTTAAATTATTCAAGCAGGAAAGATGAATTTGATGCAACTGTATTGGGCGGAAGCCTAATCTCACTCTTTAACCCTATTAAAGAATTACAATTATCTGTAGAATTTGAACAAAACAATATAAACTATAAAGACAAGTTATTTAATACAAATTCAAACTACTGGTCTCCTGCATTATATTTAGGTGCAGGATATAGTATTGGTAATTTCGGTGCATTAGGACTACGTTATGACGTTTTGTATAACGATGACAAAAGTGTTTATGGAACCGCATTCCTGCCTTTTATAAGGGTGTTTTTTTAAAATAATATTGATTATAAAATTATTATATTAAACTTAAGTTAAAGCATTGCTAATATTAGACAATATATTATTGTTGACTTAAATTGCGGTTAGTTCTCCAAAATTATTTTTTTACTCAAAATTAAATTAAAACTATTTTTATTTTGCATACCATCATAAAAGCAGATGCTTCAGACGCTAAAACTCTATCAAAATTAAGTAAAGAAACATTTTTAGTTCCTCACGGACATTCAGCTCCTAAAGAAGAAATTAATACCTATATTAATCATAATTTTAATGTAGAAAATTTTGTCAAAGAGTTAAATGATGAAAAAAACATCTATCATCTTATTAAATATAACAATATTATTGTTGGTTTTTCAAAAGTTATACTGAACTCTGAATGCAAACACGTTAAAAAAATAAACGTTGCACTATTAAGCAGAATTTATTTGCTTAAAGAGTATTATGACCTTTCGCTGGGAAAAGCTTTATTCAATTTTAATATTTCTTTAGCTAAAAACAACAAACAGTCGGGTGTATGGCTTGCCGTTTGGATAGAAAACCACAGAGCAATTTCGTTTTATAAAAAAATGGGATTTAAAAGAGTTGGTAATTACGATTTTAAAATCTCAGAAAATCACTCCAATCCAAATCATATCTTATATTTAGAATTTTAAAACTTAAACTTATGCAACCATTTCATTTAGCTATTCCTGTTAAAAATTTAGAACTTTTAAGAAGCTTTTACAACAATGTTTTAGAATGTACTGAAGGAAGAAGCTCAGATATATGGGTTGATTTTAATTTTTTCGGACATCAACTTGTAATACATCAAAAAGAAGGTTTTGAGGTAGTTGAACAACCTATTTTTAATAATGTTGACAATATGGATATACCTGTACCCCACTTTGGCGTTGTTTTAGAATGGGGTGAATGGGTCAACTTATCTGAAAAACTCAAGTCAAAAAACATAAAATTTATTATCGAACCCTATATCAGGTTTAAAGGAGAAGTAGGTGAACAAGCAACAATGTTTTTCTTAGACCCCGAAAATAATGCTCTTGAATTTAAAGCGTTCAAAAACATTAAAAATCTTTTTGAAAAATAAATATAAACTAAGCCAAATACTAACATGTATTTGGCTTAGTTTATATTTGTTAACAAATAAAATTATGTAATTTTATTATATTCACTTTTCCAACAAAACTCACTGAAGCTTTTGCCTGAAACACCGTATAACAAAATAGAGAAACCAACAAAACTTTTAAAATAAAATAAAAAAACCAATACCACTTTCACAAAATCAGCTTGGTCCGGAATAACAATTGGAAACGTTACTAATGTAAGTATTACACTGAGTAATACGATGGCTTTAATACAATTTTCTACATTTTTAACAGCCCAGTACTTTAATTTCCTAAAACAACTCATATCGTCTCCCCATTTGTGTATAAGGTAGAAATAGTCTTTAGTTATAGGAACAAATAAACAAGGGTCTTCTGGGTCTTTTAAGGCAAATAATTTAGAAGGAGCAATAATTTTAAACCCTTTTAAATCAGTTTGGTGTTGATTGTCTAGGTCTCTAATTTTAGAAATAGCTTCTTCCGGATAATCACCTTTAAATAAAGATGTGCTTAGAAATCTTAAACGGTAATCACAACAAATACCTTTAATATGACTAATGTGAAAAACTTTTTTAGGATCTAATTTATCAATTTTAAAGTTATTGGATAAAGAAAATTTTCCATCTAATAAATTATCTTTAATGGTGTCACGTTCTTTTTCTAAATTTGCAAAGATATCTTCTACCCAATCTAAAACATCCCTATTTTTTAATTCAGTTTTCCTAAACTGAATTAACTTATCTTTTAAGTCTACAGAATCGAACATTTTTTTACTCAAATTTAATGATTTATATACTGAATAGCAAGCACTTAAGAATCTCATTATTTTTCATAATGCAATTTTATAAGTATTAAATTTAATAAAAATACTCTTTAAGAAGAATAGGTTCGTCTGAACCAAACTTTTTTCCATTCTCTTTTTAAGATTAAAAAAGAGATAGAACCAATATAAATTTCCTGATTATTTTTTGACAAGTGAATGATTTTATCTTCTGACAAATCAATTCGATATAAAAAATTTAAAAAAGAATCAAACTCATTATTAATAAGGTGCTCAACCAAATTATTAAGTTCTACAATTAACACCTTCGGACTACAATCTAAAGATATGGCCATTTTTAAG